>NZ_JBYCKU010000018.1:0-24558 GCF_057473545.1 Acidithiobacillus sp. TH-A67 | reverse complement strand
GACCGCCGAGGCGGCAACCAGCGAGGGACGCTGCGATTTGGTAGCACGCGTCGAAAACATCATCTGGGCCTTCGAGTTCAAGGTGGTCGATGACACCGACGAAGCCAGTCCGGGCAGCAACAGCGCCCTAGCGCAACTACAGGCCAGGGACTACGCCGCCAAGTACCGCGGCGCGCCGGGCATCGCTCAGGTCATCGAGGTCGGCGTGGAGTTCTCGCGCCAAGAGCGGCGCATCGTCAACTGGCAGGCAGAAGCATCCGGCAGCATCGATTGAAGCGTGCCCTGCGTCTTGCAAACGCATATCAGCTGTCCACAGCTACACCCCGCGATGCGCAATGATGACTTCCTCGCCCTGCTGAGCACGGCGAAAAAGCGGCGACTCAAGCCAAAGCGGCAAAGTATGAGCGTGGCAACATCCAGCGACCGGGCTGGCCAGGCAGTTCGATAAAGCCGAAGTGCTGGTAGAACGCCGCCGCCTGCGCGGATTTCGCATCTACCACAATGGCTGCGACCGCCAGCGTTTGGCTGGCGGCAACAACGCGCTTGCACGCATCCACTAGAAGGATCGACCCCAGACCCTGTCGCTGGTACTGCCGGCTCACAGCCAATCGGCCGATCAACGCGACCGGCACCGGATAACGCGGGAGCTTCTTGCGCCAATCCTCGGGCAGTGTATTTGCCGCAACGCTGGCAGCGCTCAACGTGTAGAAACCGGCAACCGCCCGCGATGCCTCCACCGGTGAGGCCACGAAAACACGCGCCACGCCGCGTTTGATATCCTGGCTGGCATAGTGCCGCAGATATTCATCGAGCGCAGCTTCCCCACAGGCAAATCCGATGGTATCCGCCTCGTCATCCAGCGGACGAATCCCGAAGTCCATCAGCGCACATGCTTGGCGTGGCGCACAAATGCGCGTTGCAAGGCCGAATTGGGAGTAGCCGGTGCATCCAGCGCGTCCAGAAAAGTCGCGAAATCATCCTGAGACAGGGTGATGGACTCAAACGTCTGCACCACCGATCGTGCCTGTTCGACGGCGTTGCGAAGCACGAATTCGGACACACTCATATGCGTGTAGGCCGCTGCTTTGTCGAGCAGCCGCCGAACCTCCCGATCGCAGCGGATGTGCAGGCGGGTGTCCTTGACAATGCTTGGCATGGCAGGCTCCTGACGATACCCTTTAGTATTGTGCACCATTTGTGCGCACACCGGCAAATTCTTGTATGCGTCCACCACCTTTGGCACTAACGACTAATCGACGAACAGAAGGTTTGTGGCCTGAGCCAGAAAGCATTTTGTGCCCAAGCGGGTATAGCGGTGGCGACCTTTCAGTATTGGAAACGCAAGCTGCGGGTCGAAGCTCACGAACCCCAGCGGGTGGCCACCCACCCTGCCAGGGACGTTGCCCAACTCATCCCCAGATTGTGAAAAGAGCAATTCGCCGCCAACCCCCTGCGCTCCGATTTGTACCGCATCCACAACCATCTCTGAAGAACGCCACTCAGAGAGCGGTTACTCTGCGGGGATGGAACCACTCCGCCGCCCTTTGCTCCCGGCCCAACGATGAAGCCAGTATCGAGGAACACACAGCGGGGATGCTGAACCACACTGAGGTTGTCGCAGATGCTTCGCTTGGCTAAAACAGCTATATTGTCCAAGTCGAACAACAGGAAGGGATCGCGATGATAAAGATGAGCTCGGCGGACGCCAAAAATCACTTTGGGGAACTTCTGGACAAGGTGCAGGAGGATGCTGTCCTCATAACAAGGCACGGGAGACCCAGCGCCGTCCTGCTTTCTGCCCGCGAACTGCAAGCCTTTGCGGCGTTCCAGGAGTCGCGGCAGCGTCGAAAGAATGCTCTGGCCGATTTTCAGGAGCTTTTTTCCCGCAGTGATGGGCAGCGTAGCCCACGCGCCGAAACGCTCACCGATGCGGATATCCGACAGTTGGTGAAGGACGGGCACTAAATCTTCAGTGCGCGTCATCCTCGATACCAGTGTCTTGGTCAGCGCGTTGCTGCGGCCTGAGTCTGTCCCTCGCCGGGCCTTACTCCAAGCACTGCAAAGCGCGGATATCTGCGGTTCGGCGGAAACGTTGTAACCGCTCGCTGAGGGGCGTTCTTCTCTGGTGAAGCCGGTTGCCCGACCATGTCCGCTCTGTAAACGCTTCACGATTCTCTGCTCCGCTCTGCAAGACGGTCGGCATAGCGTAGCGCCATATCCCTGGCCTGCTGTGCATTGCGTCGCAGTGCGGCAATGGTAGGACGCCGGCGGGGGCGATGGCGCTCGCGATACTGGGCGGCCTGCTGCAACAGACCTTCAGAAACGCCGCTATCCAGAAACAACTGCTCTACCCGCTGTTCTACCCGCCGAAATTTTTCCCGTTCGGCTTTATCCAGAAAAACCACCGGCGATCGTGCAGAGGAAAGATCCACACCCTCGATCCCCGCCTGCTGCAATGCAGTGGCAGTCGTTTCCGCATATTTGTCATCCTCGCTCAGGCGGTCGAGATTGATGTCGATTGTGCAAAGGGGATGGTTTTGCACCAGGCTATATAACCAGAGGGCATAGAACACGAGATAGCGCTGCTCCCAGCCGAGCGACACCTGGCGCATTTGCTCGCACCCCGCCACAAAGTCCTCACTTTCCAAGGCTGGCAAAGCGATCTCCTGCCGCAGGCGCAGCAACATCTCGGGGGGATGACTGGCCTGCAACACCAAAAGACTCACAATGTCGAAGTAGTCGTTGATCTGATACGAAAACCACTGGCTTACGGCATCGCGCCACAAATGGATTTGCACGCCGCCATGGGTCTGCCGCAGATAGGCCACCCGCCCAAAAGAGCGGCAACATTGCAATACGGGTGTTGCGGGTGCGGCATTGATCAAGGTCTGCACATAGTCCTGCAAGCCTGGACAAATGCTTGGGTCGAAGAAAGACGCATAGCTCATGCAGGGCGAGAACTTGCCGTGCAGGGCATCCCGCAGAGCATGAAATTCACAGAAATATGGTCGGGTCAGAGCTGGATGGCGCAGGGAGCGGGCCGTTTCGTCGGCAAAACCGAGCAGAGCATCGGGGTCACCGTTCAACTCTACCAGCGCTTCATGAAAGGGTTCCTGATAACACCAGTAGCGATCTTCGGCGCGACGAAAGCGCTCAAAAAGCCACGTGCTCCCCGAGCGCCACAGCGAATGGATAAAGATCGCTTCCCGGCCCATCCATGCCCCTCCGCATCAGTAAGGATCATCGGATCTCCATTGTATCCGAGGCCAGCCACAAATCATTCGCAGCCCTCTGAAAGGAGCTGGCCCGGTTGTATACTATGCGGTCAGCATCCAGCGCAGGGTTTCCCGCAGAGGAATTTGCGGTGCCAGTCCCGTATGTTGGCGCAGCAACGCATTGGATCCGAGCAGGCGCGGCACTTCGTTGGCACGCACAAAGGCCGGGTTGACCCGTACCTCCATGGAATGCCCGCTGATCTCCTCCACCATCTGCAATATCTCGCGCAGGGAATACGCCTGCCCAGAGCAAATGTTGAAGGTCTGCCCAACCGCGTTCGGCGCATCGAGCAGCAAGGCCGTGTAGATGGCGGCGACATCGCGCACATCCGAAAAATCCCGGCTCACGTCCAGGTTCCCCAGTTCGATGATCGGTGCCTTACGCAGGGCGTGGCTGACGATTTTGGGTATCAGGAAGCGCTCGTCCTGGCCTTGTCCGGTGTAGTTGAAAGGACGGGTGATGACCAGGGGCAAACGGTTGGCATAGCTGCGCGCCATCTGTTCCATGGCGAGCTTGCTGGTGGCGTAATGATTGACCGGTGCAGGACAGATGGATTCGTCAATCACTTCGATATTCGGCGTCCCATAGATATTGGCAGAACTCGCCAACAGTACCCGTTGCGGTGGCGTTGGCAGTGTGGCCAGGGCTTCGAGAAGATTCAGCGTGCCAAGCAGATTCACCTCGTAGATGGCACGCACATCTCCGTGTGCTACAAACGAGATCGCTGCCAAATGCGCGACATGCGTGGGCTGCAGGGCATGGACAGTGGCATGGACCGCCTCGGCATCGGTGAGATCACAGAAACATCCCTCTCCCGCTGCACTATCCGGCGGCTCCAAGCCAAGCACGCGAGCACCCCGTGCGAGCAGGAAGTCCCCCAGATAGCGTCCTGTAAAACCGCCGAGGCCCGTGACCAGTACCGTCATCAGAAGCAAACCCCGGACTGCACTCGCTGCACATCGGCTTCGACCATCATCGCGCAGAGCTCTTCCAGGGTCGTTTTGGGTTCCCAACCAAGTTTGTTCTTGGCCTTGGCCGGGTTACCAATCAGCAACTCCACCTCGGCAGGGCGGTAGAACTTGGGATTGACGCGCACGATGGTCTTGCCCGTAGCGGTATCCACCCCAGTTTCGCCCTCATCCTTGCCGCGCCACTCAATTTCGATGCCCACCCCCTTGGCGGCCATGGTCACAAAATCGCGCACGGTTTCGGTGCGATTGGTGGCCAGCACAAAGGTGTCGGGCTCGTTGGCCTGCAACATGCGCCACATGCCTTCGACATATTCCTTGGCATAGCCCCAGTCGCGCTTGGCATCCAGATTGCCCAATTCCAGTGTCTCTAGCTTGCCGAGCTTGATCTTGGCCATGCCATCGGTGATCTTGCGGGTGACAAACTCCAGCCCCCGCAGCGGGCTCTCGTGGTTAAACAAAATGCCGCTGGCAGCAAAGATGTCGTAGCTCTCGCGGTAGTTGACCGTGATCCAGTGCGCGTATAGTTTGGCGACACCATACGGACTGCGCGGATGGAAGAAGGTTTCTTCATCCTGCGGAATGGCATGTACCTTGCCAAACATTTCCGAGGTGCTGGCCTGGTAATAGCGAATCTTGGGATTCACCACACGGATGGCTTCGAGCAGATTCAGCGCGCCGATACCGGTGATCTGCGCTGTGGTGTGCGGCTGATCGAAGCTCACCCCGACAAAACTCTGCGCCGCGAGATTATAGACCTCGGTGGCCTGGCTTTTTTCCAGAAGGCGCACGGCAGAGCCCATATCGGTAAGGTCGAACTCGACCAAGTGCAGGTTCGGGTGCTGCGCTAAACCCAAATCCTCCAGGCGCCAGAAGTTGACCGAGCTGGTACGGCGGTAGGTGCCATAGACCGTGTAATTCTTCTCCAGCAGAAGCTGGGTGAGATAAGCACCGTCTTGGCCCGTGATGCCGGTGATGATTGCTATTTTTTCGCCCACCTCGTTACTCCTTAATCATTAGTTGGTGAATACTCCAAAATTCCGCCTTGAATATCGAAACTCTCTTCATTCCATTGCTTATTATCCCAAACAAGGGTAATAGAGCAATCCTTTTTCATGACAAATTTGCCGCCGTCACGAGCGTTAAGTCGGTAAAATCGAGAATCCTCATGGATAAGGATAATATCGTTCTCCCAATGCGGATGAACCGCATGATATGCCGAAACATTTTGATGAGTAATTGAAAGACCTTGAGATATGGCTTTCTGAGTGCATTCGCAAATAAATCTATTCCTGTCAAAAAGAACTGGATCGATCATTCGTTCTTGGTGTGAATGAAAATTATGTACTATTGTCCCCATCCCCGTCTTCAGTTCGCATTTCACAGCTACGCGGGTCCAAAACTCAATGTCTTCATACCCATAACCGATTATTTTTTCATTGAACCGATATTCTGAAAACATCTTTCTCGACAAATAAAACCAAGAGTTTCCATTGGAAAATGGTGACTCTTCCGACTGAATATTATCTAAAGACTGTTCGATGGTTTCTTCGGAACTTTTCTGCCAATAAACATTTGGTATCGCAAAATCTATGCTTTTGGAAACGTCAAAATCAACAATTATTGTGTCTGAATCGCAAAACAATATTCCACTCAAATTCATTTCAATGGCGGCGTTAATCGAAGTATTGCGCAAGATTGATAAACTGAAAAAACGCCTTTCACCAATAAGAACCCAGGGGTCACATGTAATAATTTTATCAAAGGAGGCGCGCACATGTTCTGGGATCTTTTCAATGGCGCAATCGGTCACAAGGAAAGATGAGGCATTCGAGGCATCGGCCGGGAAGTATTTTTGCTTTTCAAGCGATGAACTCAGTCTATCAAAGACATTATTAGTGGCACAATAAAATAAGCCAAAATTTTTCATTTCATCTCCTCTTGTTTCTCATTTTCTGTTTCAAGGGAGTCGGAGACTTCTCGGGTGCTACTCTTCTGTGCATCCATGCTATAAACAATCTCGCCATGTCCAGCATATACACGACATCCGTTGAGCATAATATCAGAAGTTTTCAAGACATCGATCCTGACCTCTAGGTCACTAACATACCATCTCAACTCAAACTCCATCGCCACCAGCACGCCGTCTCGTCCTTTAGTCGCCTCGCCGGACAGCACTCGCTCAACCAAAATCTGCGTATCTTGGGAAATGCAAACATCCGCACGCACCTGGCCATCGCCTTGCATCCCGCCATAAATCCGCACCACATACCGACCCGCGGGCAATGCCGCATGGGGACCACGCAAAAGATAACCTGTCTTGGCGGTGGAATACAGTGTGCGACCTGCGGCATAGCCAATGGGTGAGGCCAACTTCGGATGCGTTGCCCAATAGGCGAGAACGGGTTCGGCTTCCTTTGCTGTTCTTGTCGCAGGCGGCAACTGGGGAGTCGGCAGTCCGTCGGCTCGGCGGATTTCCAACATGGCAATGGCGATATCACTCATCTCTTGGGTCTCGACGCGCACTTCGAGCTGTTGCGCGGGACGCGTTAGGGTGAATTCCAACCGGGCGAGGGTTTGCTCCTGCTCTGGCCATGATCCTTGCAGGACGCAATCTGCCAGAATCTCCTTGCCGCCATCGATACAGACATCGGCGATAACGCCATTGACTCCGGCAATGCCGACCTTGCCGGTGAGTGTGGCCACATAGCGCCCCGGCGGCAAAGACAGATACGGTCCGTAGAGCAAATGCCCGGCCTGCCCCGTGCTCCATAAGGCTGTACCGGTTCGCTCGCCCACCTCGGTGAACAGGCGCGGGTCGGAACCCCAATAGCGAGCCACTAGCGTGTCATCTTTTTGCGGTACCCAGCGATCTTGCCACTGATCGTCCAATACCACCTTGAGCATAGCTTGAGTGGCTTGCGCCCAGGTGAGCCAGGGCATGCCTTCGGAGGAGATGGTGTACCCCGCCTTGGCGCGCTCCAGCCATTGCAGCACGGCATCGGCAAGATCGACGGGGCCAAGGCCGGAGAAGTAGCTGGCATGAGAACCGGCGACCTCACGGAATGCCGGGATGTCGCGTGCCAGGATGGGCAGCTTGTGCCGCGCAGCCTCCACCAGCGGCAGGCCGAAGCCCTCGCCATAAGAGGCGGCAATCAGGCAGGCGCTGGCGGCATAAACAGCCTCTAGATAATCGTCATCGATAGCTTCTAACCAAAACAGATGTCGCTCCAGCTTTGGATGTTGGCGAATCATTTCTACTAGTTCATCGAGCTTCCAGCCCTTCTTGCCTACGATGACCAGATTGATCTTGTGCCCCTGAGCCCACAGCCATTCAAATGCGGCCATCACTTGTGCGTGACCTTTACGCGGCTCTAGGGTGCCCACCATGAGAAAAGCGGGACAGCCAGCAATGGCCTCGAGAGTCCGTCGCTGTTGTGGGTTAGGCTGCCATTGGTGGTCAATTTTCGCATGTTCAACCATTTCTGAGCCGAGGTGAGCCCAACCGATCTGAATGGGCCGCGTTTGCTGGGAGTCAAATAGCGAGAGCCACTGTTTGATTTCGCGAGCAACAGTTTCAGAAATGGCGATGAGGCCATTTGAGATTTCTGGCAAGATCTGAAACCATTTTAGGTAAGAATCGGACACATTGTTGTCACAGGTATGAGGAAGACTCAACGGAATGAGATCATAAACAGTAAAAATCACTTTAACGCCGTGCAAACGCCAGCTACGGAAAATCTGCGACCGACTCGGAATATCGCCGGGATGCAAATCAACGCCCCAGAATACATCACCGTATCTGGGAGAAATAAGATCATCTTCATACTGACCATTTATTTTTAAAAGGTTAGCCGTAAAACCCCTGGCATAGCGATACCCTTCCCCAGACAGATATACGAACTCGACCCGATAATTCTCTAGAGAAATATCGACGAGTGTCGTGATCACGCTATGAGTAACTCTTTGAATACCAGTTTTGGCGTCACGCCTATGGAGTTCTGAAATATCAACAAACAATTGACGAACATTGGGACGTAACGGTGGAAATTGCTCTGCAACATGGACGGCCGCCAGCGCCAGATCGCCTAAGTGATTCGACGAACCAAGCCAGCGCACTGTGTCCACAAATCCGAGCATCCCTTGCTGTGCATCGGCATACGCGCTCTCTATGGCCTGGGCATATTGCCCCGCACATATTCTCGGCTGGTGGTGCTCGCGGATATGGACCTGCGCCTTACTGCCCAGCTCTTTACGCCGTGCGGTATTTGCTCGCAGGGTTTGCAGCGCCTTGATCAAGTCCACATTGGAAAAATCCTCGTCTAGCATCCAGACCGAATCGTGCGGCAGCTCTGCCAGACTGCCATTAGCGTTGCAGATGGTGGCTAAACCTGCATTCATGCAGTCGAGAACAGTTCCTGAAATCTCGCCATAGTTGATGTCGCGTAGCTGCACGGCCATATCTGCAGCAGCTAGGTAATTGCGGTAGGTGCTTTCCTCTGTCCAACCGGTGATACTGATGCGAGCCCGCGCCGCGCGCATGCGCTGCAGTAACTGATCGCCGTATTCTCCATCCGCCTGTCCGACAAAAACCAGCCTGGAGCGCGGATCATGTGCTAGGTCGGAAGCCAGCCAAGCATCGACCAGGCGATGATTGAGCTTGGAAGCGCTAAGCACACCAAAGGAGCATACCAACATATCGTCGTCTTGGAGGCCCAAAGTCGCACGCGCGGCCTGCCGATCAATCCTTGGAATGGTTTGGCGCAAATACGGGATGACCGCCCAGTCCACAGCGAAACCGTGGCCGTACCACTGCACAGCGAGTTGCCGCAAATATTCAGAGTGGACAATTACGCCAAGCGCGCGTTGAATTAACGGCAAATTGGAGGGCCAGCGATCAATAATCTCCTCTTCGTTTTTGACTTGGAGTCTATTTTTTAATGCCTCCCAGCCGTGCGAATGCAGCAAAGCATGACTCCAGCAACCGGGAGCAGTACCGCTGTGCTCACGCATCTGATAGATGCTGCCCATAAAAAAGTCATGCAGCACGACCACACCGGGCACGCGCTCAAGCAAATCAGGTATGTGCGCGTGGTAAGGAGAATTACCAATGTGATAGAGCACGCGATCGTAGCGCTGCGCGCGGACGACGAACTCTTCGACGCTGCGCTGCCTCGCGTTGGCAAGCACCCAGGGGTCGGTGAGCGGCTCTTCCTGATGGACGATGACTTCGATGTCGTACTGTCGGGCAAGTTCGGGAAGCAACTCGGCAGAATAGTCGGCAATGCCACTTTTCGCCGACTGCAAAGGAGATACATAGGCTAGCAGCGGTTTGTGCTGTGGTTGGGCAGTCGGCAGCGTGTCAAGATTGGACTTTGTGTTGGGAAGCGCGTGAGACTCCAGGGCTTCGAGGGCGCGCTGGGCGGTCTTTTCCCAGGAGAATTTCGTGGCCTGCAGCATGCCATGTTTCGAGAGTTTTGTACGGAAGTCGGCATCGCTCAGTGCCCGTTGCATCAGAGCGGCAATCTCATCGACGTTCAGCGGATCGAATAACGCCTCATCAAGCCCGACAACCTCGGGCAAGCTGGTTGTATTACTCGCTAGGACTGGCGTCCCACAAGCCATCGCCTCTAAAGCAGGGAGACCAAAGCCCTCGTGCAACGATGGTAATACAGAGAGAGTGCTTATGTTGTACAGCGCCACAAGATCATCATCTGATACGCGGCCCGTAAGTATAAGTTCATCATCCAATAAATGGTGCTGTTTGGCGGCGGTACGTAGGAATTTTCGTGCTTCCTCGCTCACATCATAAACAAGTACTAGCTGGTGCTCTTGCCGAATAGATTGTGGAAGTTTTGAGTACGCCGCAATGAGGTTAGGGACATTTTTGTGCGAGTCTGTTGGCTCTCCAGCACGTATGACAATGTTTCTAGTAATTCCATACTTTCTTACTAACTCCTCTTTTTTTGCCTGTTCAATATTTATGACTCTGAATCTATCATCCGTAGCAGAAGAGATAACTGCCAGTCGATCTCGAGGACAATTCAGATAATCTATCGCCTCCTGCGCCGAAGAATTGGAGATGCACAATAGCAAATCAGCATTTCGTAACCAGGCGAGTTGATGATGGTACCAGCAGCTGGCCACCGGATGAGCAAGGTATTTTTCCTTGTGAATGAGCGGAATGAGGTCATAAAGAATCACAGCCGTAGACACAGTAGAGTGTCCTACCGCACTGACTGCGCCATCCCATTGACCTTCAAACACGCTAGTGATCAGCAACCAATCGGGCTGGAGCTGGCGAATCTTGGCGTTGTAGAGCTCTTCGCTAGCAGCGCGGCGCCAATTGTTGGCAGGGTCGAGGGCGTGGCAGGGGGTCAGCGGCGTCCAGAGGTGAATGTCTTCGTCCGCCACCAGATCGGCGAAGGCTTCGCGCAGCGGGTCGATGGTGTCGGCAAAGGCGGTGTTGAGCAGCAGGGCGATGCGGTGCTGGCCGCGGGCGAGCCGGGCCAGCGCCAGAGAAAACTGCAGGGCGTAGCGCCCGATGCCCCGGTAGCGGCTCTCACTCTGCGCACCTTGTAGGTCGATGAGGATGTGCATGGCTCAGCTCCTCACCGCTTGGGCCAGCCAATGCAGCGCCTGCCTGGCCTCCCAAGGCACGGCGCTGACGTCGGGGTGTGGAGCTTGAAGCGATGCGCTGGCTTCGCGCAAGGGGCGCACGGCAGACTCCGGCGCGCCTTTGCTTTGCAACGCAGCTGCGGCGACCTGCAGCGCGGTGGCGATTTCATGCAACTGCTGGCGCAATTCGCTGCTCGGCGGGTTGTCCTGCGCTGCGGCCTGCAAGGCAGGTTGCTGCTGCTCGCGTAGGCGTTCAAATTTCTGCGCCTGCTGCCGGTCGGTGAAGGCGTTGACCCAGCCCGTCCAATCGAAGCGGGCGTCGTTGTGCGGCTGTTGCCCAAACCTGGGCAGCAGCTTCCAGCGCAGCTTACCCAGGGGCAGGTCGCGCAGCTTCAGATAGCTTGCGTGAAGGGCGTCGAGCTGCTCTGATCTGGCGATGAAGGCTATTGCCTGGCCTTCGGCGGAGTGGCGCATTTCGGCCAGAATCAACTCGCGCGGCAGTCCTTTTTTCAGTCGCACGATGTAATGCAGCAATCCACCGGCATCGGGTTCTCGGCCAATGATCTCCTGGTAGGCACGTGGGAGAAACTCTTCACTGGGCGCATCCAGCAGTGCAGTCAGATCAATGGCGTTTGTGGGCATAAACAATTCCGAAATAAAAGTGATTACAAAAGACTTTCATACTGGTAAATGGCATCCTCAACCGACTCGACAATCTGCAGTTTGCCGTTTTCCAGCAGTGCGGCATGGTCACAGTGGGTGCGGATCACTTCCGTGTTGTGTGAAACCAGGATCATGGCTCGACTCGCTCGCTTCTGAAAAAGTTCATGATTGCATTTTTCCGTAAAGCGGTGATCTCCTACCGCCATGACCTCATCGATCAAGTAGCAGTCGAACTCAATGGCCATGGAAATAGCAAAAGCCAGCCGGGCTTTCATACCCTCGGAATAATTTTCTACCGGCTCGCCCAGATACTCCCCTAATTCGGCAAAGCCCTCTACATAGGTCAGCATCTTGGCGTAGTCTACCGCATAGACCCGCGCAATGAGGCGCACATTATCCTTGCCCGTGAGGCTCCCAATAAAGGTGCCGCCAAAAGCCAAAGGCCAGGATAGCGACATACCCCTGTGGATCTCCCCACTATTGGCTGACTCCGATCCACTGATAACCCGCACCAGTGTCGACTTACCCGCTCCGTTGCGGCCCAAAATGCCCCATTTTTCACCGGGTTTGATCGTCAGATTGACGTTATCCAAAATCATCCTCTTGGAACGCCCGTGATGGATGGGGTAATACTTGCTGAGGTTTCGCACTTGCAGCATCTGTTACGCCCCCCCATGCACTTTGACCCGCTTGATGGCCAGTTCCGTGAGGGTATAGCCAAAGAGCGTCATGGCCAGCAGAGCAACAATGGTGTACGGGATGTGGTAATAGGTCGGCATCTGGCTGCCAAAATAACCGTGGTGAAAGTATTCCACACAGTCGATCAACGGAAAATACAGCAGATAATGCCGGTAGGGTTCCGGCACCATATACATGGGAATAAAGACGCCCGAAAACGGCAGCATCAGGTACAAAATGATGTGCGAAGTCTTTTCGATGGTTTCCGACAATTCTGCCAGGGCCGCCATGATTAGCACAAAGCCGAAGGAGAACCAGATGACCAACAGATACCCCATACCAAAGGCATACCAGTGGACTGGCAAATGGGTCACCCCAATAAAGGTAAAAATGGGATAAAGTACCATGAAGGCCCCAGCACCGCTGGCAAAGGTCAAAATAATACGGGCGTAAATGATGTCCATCGGGCGGATGAGCTGGTGATGCAGCAAGGAGCGATTGACATCGATAGCCTTGGTTACCCGCCCTGTACCATTCCGCCAAAATAACAGCGTGGGGTAGCTGACGGCCAGATATTCGGCCACGGTAATACCATTGATATAGGCCGCCTCGATGTACGAAAAGATGATCATCACACCGACCACAAACATCGACGGCTCGGCAATGATCCACAGCACCCCCAAGCCCTCGCGGCCATACATGGTGATGGTCTCGCGCATTACCAGCGCCCAGATGACCCGGCGCTGGATGGCAAACTGCCGCCAGAGGCTTTCCCTGGGCAAGCTAGCGCTCATGGTGCTCCTTGATGCCACCCACGACGACGACCAGCACGCCCCAGACCATCAGGCTGATGACCAGGGTCGCGAGAATACCCTCGATGCGGCGCGGCAACTGTGGTGCGTCGGGCAGGTTGGGGCTGCTGATGGTTTCCAGAAAGAGTTCCTGCTTCTGCGCGGTGATGCGCGCCTGCTGCAAGGCGGTGACGGCGGCCACTAGGATCTTCTGGGCGATGTCCTGATTCACCTGCAGGGTTTCGTACTCTGTATCCTTGCTGGCCAGGGACTGGTGATCGCCGGTGATCTGCGCCTTGGCGCTGGCGATCTGGCTTTCCAGGGCCTGTACGCCAGAACGCAAGACCGGGATATTGGGGTTTTGCGGCGCGTGCTGTTCGATGGCCTGCAACTGGGTCTTTTCCTGAATGAGCTGATCCTGCAGCTTGGCGACTAGCGCCAGTTGCAGTTGCGATTGCTGCAGAGGGCTGATGACCCGCTGCCCGTTACGGTAATCGGCCAGGGCGATGGTGCTTTGCCGCAACGCCTCCCGCGCCTGTTGCACGTCGGTCTCGGCAAAGCGTACCGCCTCGGCATGGGCGCCGGCATTGAGCTGGTTGACGATATCCTGCCCCTTGGCGAGCAAAAGGGCGTTGATCTTTTGTGCCATGGCCGGGCTGTAGGCCCGTACCTTGAGAGTGCTGATGCCACTGGTGGCGTCGATGCGGTCGTCAGTCATGGACTGGTAGTAGCGCCACAAACGCACGTTGTTGGTGAAAGGATGAAAGACGCCACCATAACGATCGAGAAAATCTACCCCATGGCTGTACTGCTTTTTTAGATTGACGGCCTTGTTCAGGGCCATCATGGCATCCCAGGAGCTGATGTACGCCGAAATGGTCTGCGAGGCACTGGAAGAATAGTTGCCGCCAAGCCCACCAATCAGACTGGCCAGGCCGCCACTGCTGCTGAAGCGCTCGCCGGGGCTATAGACAACAAAGCTGGCCTCACTGATATAGACCGGCGAGGCGATGATGCCAAAGTAGAGAATGGACAGTCCGGTGGGGACCAGAACCACAAAAATGAACATCTTGCTGAGATTGCGCAGCCAGTTCCAGAACGCAGCGAACAAAGAGACTCCAGTGCTTTTCAGACTCAGGCGGGGACTTCGGTGCGACCGTAGATGTCTTCAAAACGGACGATATCGTCTTCGCCCAGATAGGCGCCGCTTTGTACCTCGATCAGTATCAGGGGGATGACGCCGGGGTTTTCCAGGCGGTGGGCGGTACCGGCCGCGATGAAGGTGGATTCGTTGGTCATCACCAGCCGTTCTTCTTTGCCTACCACCACCTTGGCGGTACCGGAGACGACAATCCAGTGCTCGCTGCGGTGATGATGCATCTGCAGGGAGAGTTTTTCCTTGGGCTTGACCAGAATCCGTTTGATCTTGAAATGGTCACCCTCTTCCAGCACCGTGTAGGTGCCCCAGGGCCGATGTGCGGTAACGTGGGTGTCTACCAGCGGGTTGCCCGAGCGCTTGAGGCGATCGACGATCTTTTTCACGTCCTGATCGCGGTCTTTGCGGGCGATGAGCAGGGCATCGGGGGTGTCGACCACCAGCAGGTCGCCCACCCCCAGCAGGGCAGTGAGGCGATCGCTGCCATATACCACGCAGTCCTGACTCTGCTCCAGCAGCACCTCACCATGGGCGCGGTTGCCTGAGGAATCTTCCGGTAACAGCTGTCCCATGGCACTCCAGGCCCCCAGGTCGTTCCAGTCGAAACTGGCGGGCACCACGGCGATGTTCTCGGCATGTTCCAGAAGGGCGTAATCGATGGAGATATCCGGGCTCTGGGCAAATTCGGCACCCAGCCACCAGGTGTCGCCATTCCCTTGTGCTTCTTCATAAGCCATCTGGGCGGGCATGAGCACTTCCGGGGCGTGGGCAGCCATGCCCTGCAACAGGGCCTTGGCGGAAAAGCAGAAAATGCCGGCATTCCAGTAGTGGCGGCCATCGGCCACATAGCTTTCCGCTTGGGCGCGGGCGGGTTTTTCGAGAAAGCGCTGCACCTGGTAGCCGCCTGCCAGGGATTCGCCCACGGCGATGTAGCCGTAGCCGGTTTCCGGCGCGGTGGGGAGGATGCCAAAGGTGACCAGATAGCCCTGGGCGGCCAGTTCCATGGCCCGCGATACCGCTTCGGCAAAACTGGCATGGTCGCTGATGAGGTGGTCGCTGGGCAGCACCAGCAGCACGGCGTCTTCCCCTACCTGCTCCTGGGCCCAGAGGGCAGCAACGGCAATGGCCGGGGCGGTGTTGCGGGCTTGCGGTTCGAGCAGATAGGAGACCTCGGAACTGGTGCCCGGTGCTATCTCCATCAGCGTATCGCGTGATAGAAAATAGTAATCTCGATTGGTGACCATCAAGACGCGACCGGCATGTTTCAGGTTCTGCACCCGGCGGTAGGTTTTACGCAGGAGGTTTTCGCCATCGGGCAAGGGGATGAAGGGCTTGGGTTGTTGCTTGCGGGACAGGGGCCAGAGCCGGCTGCCAGTGCCCCCGGAGAGAATGACGGGAACGAGGGGCGGCGTGCTTTGCGTGGTAGATGATCCTGGATCATGCTTCATGATCAGCTCCGGAAGGCCTCGGCATTATGAATGCTTGCAAAGTACCATCCGCCATAAACCCGGTCAATGGAAACAGGTTCAGTCCCAGGCTAGCGCACGCCAATGACCCGGCGCAGGATGGCGCGGTATGGCTCCTGCCACCAGGGCTTGCGCCCCTGACTGCGCTCTTTCCAGTGCACCAGCAGGGCAACTGCATCTTCCGCAGTGATGAGGCCCCGGGGGCCAAAATACAGAGGGTAGTGAATCAGCGCGGCGGCGACCAGTTCGTCGAGACTACGGCGCCGCGTGCGCCGCGCCAGGGGGCAGTGATCGACCGTGAGCCCCCAGCCGGAGTAGAACGGTTGCCCGTAGCAATGCACGGACTTGCCGCGCAGCAGGGCCTCGAAACCCGTCAGCGAGGTGAGGGTGTGCACCTCATCCACCTGCTGCAGAAGACGCTCCATGGGGACATCATCAAGCCAGACGTCACAATATTCGCGCGCCTGCGCCTCGCCCTGACCCAGCGCCCGCAGCCGGGCGACCACGTCGGGATGCGGTTTGTAGATCAGCAGCGCTTGCGGATTGGCGGCACGTACCTGGCGCAGCAGCTCCAGATTGCTGCGCAGGCAGGGGCTGCCATGGGCCAGGGCGGCGTCACTCTCTACCTGACCAGGCACCAAAATCACCCGCTGCGCCTGGGAGGGACGCTGCCAACTTTTGGCCCCCACGTTGTATTTGCTGATGCCGTGGCGAAGAATCTCTTCGCGCAGTCGTTGTGCCCGGGCACAGTCCTCCGGCGAAAATTCGCCATCCGCCAGCAGCCACTCCAGATCCGAAGGACTACGTGCATCGTAGTACATACCGCGACTATCAAGAACCCAGGACAGCGGGCGGGTGAGCTCTGCTCCCAAACCCACCGAGCGCAAAAAACCATCTTCCATGCGCAATACCGGGAGGGGAACACGCAGATCGGGGACAGGACTGCTGCCCCAGAGGAGCAACGCCGCAGGACCGGAAAGGGATTTTTCCTGCTCGACGAAGTGCAGGCGTTTACCGGGAAAGCAGCGCCGCAGAAAGCGCCATTTCCAGCGCGGGAAGCGCCAGACCAGGAGATCATCGGGCAGGGCCTGCAAGTGCTTGGGGATGGGCGCTGGCGCCTTTTTTTGCTTAGTCACGTAGTCTTGCCAGGAAGGGATCGACCAGGGCAAAGTGGTCCTCCCAACGCCAGGCGCGGAACTGGCGTAGGCGGGCACGCTGGGCGTGGTAGCGGGGTCCGCCGTCCCGATAGTCGCGTAAGGCGCTGAGCCAGGCCGGTCCATCCAGGGGGTCGAGATATTCGGGGATGCTGCCAGCGGCTTCACGGAATGCCGGCAGGTCAGTGGCGATAACCGGCGTGCCCACACTCAGCGCCTCCACCACCGGCAAGCCGAATCCTTCGGCAAAGGACGGAAAGAGCAAGGCGCGGGCGTGCACCAGCCAGTTGCTGAGTTCCTGATCGGCGCAGCCATGCAGCTCCACTACCTGTCCGGCCAGGGCTGGACAACGTTCCAGCAGGTCGATGACCTGCTCGCACTCCCAACCCCGCCGCCCCAGGAGTACCAGCTTGGGGACGATCTCGCCGAGGCTCAGCCAATACCGCCAAAGCTGCAACAGGAGCAGATGATTCTTGCGCGGTTCGATGGTGCCGAGTACCAGAAAATAGGGATCGGCGAAGGGCCGCTCCCGACAGGGCCGGGGCAAGGGCTCGGCGCCCAGGGGGGCGATGAGCTCCTCTACCCTGGGAGCAACTCCCTGCTGACGACGATGTTCCTGGCAACTTTGCCAGGTGGCAGTAGAGTTGAAAATCAGGCCGCGCCCGGTGCTCGCCATGGTACTCAGGCGCTGGCGGTGGCGCTGGTCCTCGCCGGGGCGGGCGTATTCGGGATGGGTCATGGGGATGAGGTCGTGAACGAAATAGACCGGGTGCAGGTCCAGTGCGCCCAACCAGCGGGCGTAGATGGGGTCTTCCAGGCCGCTGTGACTGAGGTGAAAGAGCACACTGCCGGCCTTGGGCCGCAGGTTGGCCAGATGGGTAGCCGCGACACTCAACTGGATGTCGCGGCGGGGATTGGCGGACTCGCCCAGCAGGGCGGCAAAGAGCCGGTCGGAGGCCCGATGGGAAAGACGCAGCAAGCGCCCTCCGTGACGCACCAGGGCCTGGGCGCGGGCGCGGTAGTGACGCAGATAGGCGAGCGTTACCCGATCCACGCCGGTGGGCTGCAGCCCCTCCAGGTGGCGGCTGCAAAGGCGGGTCAGGTCGATGAGCAGATCCCGGTCACGCACTTTCGTCATCTACCTGACATTCCTCCCGCACACTGAGCCGGCCAACGCTGTGGGTTGCCAGGCGCTGGCAGGTTTCGATGACCGCCTCGCTGAGGCCCGGTTCTTGGAAGAATACCCCACGCACCTGCACCGTGGCAGCCAGGGCGGTAAAAAAATCTTCCCGTAGCTGCGGATCTGGCTCCCGGCCCTCAGTCCAGAAGCGATCCAGTCCACCCTGATGGCTGAGGCCGGGAATGTCGAAGACGGCACCGCCCAGCACCTGCAGCGGCCGATGCAACTGCAACACCCGCAATGCGGTGCTGCTGTTGACCAGAACCACTCCGCGGGCCTTCTGAATGAGCTGGTTGAGCTGGCCACCGCGCAGATAGCGGATACGATCGGCAAGGCCGAGTTCCCGGGCGCGGCGGAGCACGTAGCGCTCCCAGTTGGGCAGGGCCGGATCCCAGGGGTGTTCCTTGACCACCAGCAGCGACTCCGGCGGGGCATGGCGGGCGAAGGAGGCAAAAACCCGCTCCAGGGCGTCCTCCATCTGCGGAAAGGGCGAGTAGGCAATGATCTGAAAATCGAAGTTGAGCTGGATCGGAAACAGGTAATAGGGCTGGGAGCCGCCAGTGATCTCCTCGACCTGCCGGGTAACGCGCCGCTGCCGCAGCCGGTTACCGAGCAGGCGCCAACCACTGGCGATGGTGTAGGGAATGGCAGGGGGGCGGCGATCGCTGCGCCGATAGCGGGGAAAGCCCAGTGCCCAGCTTAGCAGGTTGCTGAAATTGTAGCTGAGATCGCCCATGGCCATCTGCTGGGCGTTGTCGCTAAAGCGTGCGCCCCAATCGAGGACCGCTGCCTGCTGCGCCAGGGCGTGGATCTCCTGCGGATCCTTGGGGAAATGGGAGGCACCGCTCATGCCATCCCGCTCCAGGGTGATCCAGTCCGGGCGCAGGTAGCCAAAGTCGGTAACGGTGACACGAATGCCGAGTTCCTGGGCAATGGCCACTGCCTCGCGATGGTAATAGCGCTGCTCGCCAAGGAGCATCAGGTCGCTGACCTGCTCACGCTGGAAGAACGCACGGATGTAGTCCGGCCAGGCAGTGTAGCTGCCGCGATAGGCGGTACTGTACTGGTCATGCCAGAAGATCCAGTCGCCGGGACAGAGATTGATACGGGTCACCCGCCAGCCCCGTTGGACCAGGCAGTGACCCACGCGCCGAAAGAAGGGTGAGGGCATGCCCTGCAAAAAGACGATATGCGGCGTCATCTAGCCGGGGGCGTCTCCAGCCCCAGTGCCATTTGCAGGCTCTGGCCATAAGGGATGCGCCCCAGAGGGGCGCCGGCAGCCTGCAGTTTTTCGAGGGAATGGCCACAGGTCCGGCCAAAGATCTGCACCAGCAGGGGATGGAGCAAGGGCTCGGCGCGCAGGCGCAGCCAGCCGTACGGGGCGGCGATGACCTGGGCGGCGGCCAGGGCCAGCGCGTAGGGCAAATTCAGAATTACTCCACGTCCCCGCAGGCCCTGGCGCAGGTCTCGTAAAAACTGCGCCCAGGATATCAAGATCGGGTCCCGCACATTGTATATCTCGCTTTCTGCGCTGGGGTGGTGGGCGGCCCAGAGGGCGACATCTACCAGGTTCTGCACATCCAGATAGCCGCAGTCCGCTTCTCCACCAGAGACCTTGAGCATCAAGCCGCTGCGAATTTCGCTGCCGATGCGCTCGATGAACGGACTGCCGGGCCCCATGACATTCGTTGGACGCAGGATGGTCCAGGGCAGGTGCATTTCTGTGGCCCGGCGGCACAGCAGTTCCTCGGCTGCCTGTTTGCTGTCGCCATAGCCAAAACCCGTGGGCTGTAAGCGGGCGTTTTCCTGTGCGGGTTCCTTTGGGAAGCCGTAGACGTCGACACTGGAGAAGTGCACGAAGCGCTCGGGCAGTTCCGGGGCTTGCGCCAGGGCATCGAGCAGATGGCCAAGGCCGTGCACGTTGACCCGCCAGTAGGATTCCCGCAGATCCCAGGTGCGGACATTGGCGGCGCAGTGAAAGACCCGTCCGACCCCGCGCACGGCAGCGGGCAGGCTGTCTGGCTGGGTTAGGTCGCCCACGTAAATCTGCGCCCCCTGCTGGAGAGCTGCCGAAAGGCGCTGCGGATCACGGACCAGCAGACGTATAGGGATGCCCTCCCCTAGCAGGCGTTGGGCCAGATGTCCGCCGATGAAGCCCGTGGCGCCGGTAACCAAAACGGGCTTCATGACTTGCCCTTCCCCTCTTTGAAAACCTGTCGGGCAGCGGGCCGTGGCACCTGGTTAAGGACGCGGTAGCCCCAGCCCACGAAGGGATTCATCCACGCCCAGCGGGCGCGCAGGGCCATGGCGATGGGAACCGCAGTAGCGCCGAGATCGAGTTTGACATCGTAGGTGGTCAACCCCAGTTCCAGTCGCTCGGCACCCAGCTCGATAGCGGTATCGACCACGGTAGCGGCCACATGCAGGTAGAGGCCATCGTTTTGTGCGGCGTTCCGCCCCACGTACAGCCAGCGCATCAAGGTTCCGTCGCGCAGCAGCAGGGCATGCGCCACCAATTCGTCACCACAATAAAAGAGCAGGACCAGAGAATCGTCGCCCATTTCTTCCGAAAAACTCCGGTAGAATTGCGGGGTGAGGATCTCGCGTTGAAACTCCTTGGCGGCATCATGAACGATCTGCCATTGCGCGCTGAGAACTTCGGCCAGATCGATAAAATCCCTTCGCAGTTCGTGGCGTATTCCCAGCGCCTCATTGGCGCGTCGGTGTTTTTTCAGCTTGCTGCGGTAGTAGCTGCGCATGGCCTGATGGTACTCCGCCGGGCTGCTCCAAGGGAGATCCAGATAGGTATTGGGCAACCCCGCGATCCAGTGAAAACCATGGCGGGCAAAGTCCTCTCGATACTCCTCTGCCGCAGGCTCAAAATCCCGCACCACGAGCAACAGATGCCCTTCCGCCCGGGCGAGGCGGCGCATCTCGCTAGCCAGGCGATCGACCAGCTGCTGCCGCGGCAACCCCGCTACCTGCGCGATGGGGGGGCTGACGATGGTGATGGGCGTGCCACACTCCAGCATCGTCCATTTCAAAAAGCCCGGCCAGCGGCAGCGAATAGGGGCGAGAATGCGCTTGAGGAAGGGCGGAGCAAAGATGGCAATGTCCGTAAGCACCGAGTAGAGCCCGAGAAAGGCCTGGGGCTCACCCTGTTCATCCTGCAGCACCAGATAACGATAGGAAAAGCCCGCTAGTTGTGATGCCTCCAGCACCCGCCAGAAGCGCGGGTCCAAGGCTGTGGAATGACCGCTGCCAAGATGCTGCCAAATGGACTCTGGTACTTCGTCGATGGTGGAGTAG
Source organism: Acidithiobacillus sp. TH-A67 (assembly GCF_057473545.1). Classification (NCBI taxonomy): domain Bacteria; kingdom Pseudomonadati; phylum Pseudomonadota; class Acidithiobacillia; order Acidithiobacillales; family Acidithiobacillaceae; genus Acidithiobacillus; species Acidithiobacillus sp. TH-A67. Next base: position 3,299 of record NZ_JBYCKU010000018.1, on the reverse strand, counting down.
AGTGTGCTTTGCAGGATTTGTTCCCCTTATCATAAGGAAAATCTATTATCTGACTGGGCGGACGATAGTCTAGCACCATTACAGGGTCTTGACAGCTTCTTCTCCTTGCCGCGGGATAGCACCCCATCATGGCGAAAATTCTGATTGCCGCCAAAGGCGGCTTTGGCGATGTGCTGCCTCTGCTCGCGGTGCTCCTGGCCCTGCGCGATCGCGGGCATGAAATGCTGCTGGCCGGCGACCGCCAGCACGCTGTCCTGGCGCGCGACGCCGGCGTACGCTTCCAGGCCCTCGATGGCGTCAGCGAACCCTTTGCGCCGCCTTCCGAGGAAGGGCTAACGGTGCTGCGGGATCTTGTTGACCGAGCCGACCTACTGCTGGCCAACCCTTTGGTACCCGCCGCCGTCCTGCTCGCCAGAAAACTGGAGAAGCCCTGGGTCTATGCCTCGGCCTCGCCATTGGCCTTTGCTACCCGCGCCGATCCCCCCTGGTGGCCGGTGCTGGCTCGACTGCAGCGCACTCTGCCGGATTCTTCTGCCATGCAGCAAGTTGCCTTCAGACTGGCGCGGTCGCGGGCCGCCTGGCAGTTCCGCAGCCTGGCCGGCCTGGCCCGGCGCCTGGCGGTCGAGATGCCGGGGCATCCCTGTTTTGAAGGGCTGCACTCGCCCTGGCTGAACCTTCTCCTGGCATCGCCACACCTCGTGGAGGCCGACGCCTTGCCTGCGCAAGTGCTGCTCACTGGCTTTTGCCCCCAGCTTCCACCCAGCCTGGAGAATGTGGCGGCTTTGCAGCGCCTGCAAGAATTTCTGGCCGCCGCAGCGCCGCCCGTAGTGGTGGCGCCCGGGGGCGCAGATCGCCGCGATCCGCGTGGGTTTGTGGCGGTGACCCAACGCGCCTGCCAGATTGCGGGTCGGCGCGCGGTATTTGCGCTGCGCCCGAGCCATCATGGGCTGGTAGGGGGGAAGCGAGACTTCCTGGCTCTGCCCTATCTGCCCTATTCGCAGCTCTTCGCCGGGGCCGCGTCCGTCGTTCACTCCGGCGGCATCGGTGCATTGAGCTGGGCAGTGGGCTTGGGGGTGCCCTCGGTCTTGCTACCCTCGGTCTGGGATCAGTTCGATAACACCCGCCGCGCCCTGCAGCGCGGCTTTGGGCAATGGCCACAGCGCCGTCCCGAAGCCATTGCCCATGCTCTTGCGCAGAGCATGGATCGATCCTGGCCAGCTCTGAGCAGGGTCGCGCCCGAGCTGGCTGCCGAGGATGGCGCGGCAGTGGCCGCCACGGCCATCGAGGCGCTCCTGACCCGATTGGCGGCCCGGCACATCGACAGTCGGCACATCGACTTGTCAGTCACTGGCAGGGGCGGTAGCATTGCTCATAAATTGGCTGAATATCATTAGCAGCATTTCCAAGAATTTAGATAGGAACCCCAAAACTTGCGCCCTTATTCTTACGCCGCCGCACTGCTGCTGACGACCTTGCTTGGAGGCTGTTCTGCGTATCTGCCCTACGCCGGCCCCCGCGCTGCGGCGGTCAACGATGTAGGCCACAACAAGGCCCTGCAGGGCATTCGTCTGGTAGACGTAAACTACGCGCTGGCCCGGGTGTTTCACCAAGAAATCTACCAGCCGGACCTGGCCCTCCTCAATCAGTTCCGCAACCCGGCGCCGAGCCTCTATACCGTGGGTCCCGGTGATGTGCTCGAAGTGCATATCTGGGAAGCACCGCCGGCCATGCTGTTTTCGCCCAGCGTGGCCTCGACGACGACACCATCGGGCTCCATCATGACCACCATTCCGCCGCAGATGGTGAACGCCGGTGGGCAGATTTTCATGCCCTTTGCCGGCGAGATCCCCTGCGCCGACAAAACCACGCAGCAGATCGCTGCAGAAATTCGGGCCGACCTACAGGGCAAGGCCCACGATCCGCAGGTGGTGGTGAGTCTGGTGCGCAATCGTGCGCAGAGCATCTCGGTGGTGGGCAATGTGAAAGACAGCAAACAGGTGCCCATGGAACCCGGTGGGGTCAGTGTGCTGCAGGCCCTGGCTGCCGCTGGTGGGGTGGTGCAACCCGTCAGCAAGGTCACTATCCAGCTTTCCCGCAGTGGGCAGGTCCTGCGCCTGCCCCTGGAAGACATCATCGCTAATCCCAAGGAGAACATCTCCCTACGCTCGGGAGATGTGTTGACGGCGCTCTATCAGCCCCTGCGCGTCACCATCATGGGGGCGACCCAGCAAAGCAAAGAAGTGGACTTTGAGGCATCCGGGATCAGTCTGGCGCAGGCCCTGGTTCGTGCCGGCGGTATCAACGGCAACGAGGCCGATGCCCGGGCGGTCTTTGTGTTTCGTCTGGAATCTCCCAAACTCGTACCGGGCTTGGCCAAGGGGCCGCTGGTCGATGGCAAGGTACCGGTGGTATTCCGCTTTGACTTCAGTAACCCTGCCACCCTCTTCGCGGCCCAAGAATTCCCAATTCAAAACAATGACTTGATCTACGTGGCGAGTGCTCCAGTCACCGACCTGCAGAAGTTTCTGGGTCTCATCGTGCAGATTGTCTATCCCATTCAAGGTCTGACCTCAGCCGGCGTCATCAAGTAATCATGATCAAAAATGCCATTGCCATAATTGGCCAGGCAACGCGACTGCCGCAGCGGGCCGACACCTACTTTTGGCAAGCCCTGGTTGCTGGTAAGTCGCTGCTGACCCAGGTGGCCTCCGACCGTTGGGGGCAATCGGCTTTTGCGCATGCGCTGCGCGGACATCCCGGTACTTCCGTGACCTTTGCCGCGGGGAGCTTGGGCGACGTAGCCGGCTTTGATGCTGGCTTCTTTCGCATCTCGCCCCGGGAAGCGGCAGCCATGGACCCGCAACAGCGGCTGTTGCTGGAGATGACCTGGGAGGCGCTGGTCCAGGCAGGGCAACCCATCCGTCGCCTGCGCGGCAGCCCCACGGGCGTGTTTCTGGGTCTGGCGAGCAGCGATTATGGCTATCGCTTTGCCGACGACCTGGCTGCCCTGGGACCGAATTCGGCCACTGGGGTCACTGCCAGCATTGCCGCCAACCGGCTCTCCTACGTCTTCGACTGGCGGGGCCCCAGCCTGGTCATCGACACCGCCTGTTCCTCGGGGCTGGTGGCCTTTCACCGGGCCTGTGAGTCTCTGCTGCAAGGGGAATGTGAGCTGGCCCTCAGCGGGGCCATCAACCTGCACTTGCATCCCTTCGGCTTCCTCATTTTTTCCAAGGCTTCCATGCTTTCCGCCAGTGGTCGTAGTCGACCCTTTCAGGAAGGCGCCGATGGGTATGTGC
>NZ_JBYCKU010000017.1:0-1702 GCF_057473545.1 Acidithiobacillus sp. TH-A67 | reverse complement strand
ACGCTCGGCATCCTGGTAGATATCATCGATGGTCACCTCCATATCCAGACATTGCAGATGGATACTGCCTTCGACAAGCTTTTCATGCTGCCAGCCTTCTGACCTGCGGCGATATAGATCAGCCTGACGACAGTCCTGAGCGAGCAGCAGGTATTCGTGCAGGCTGGGCAGTCCGCCGGTATAGGCATAGAGTTTTTCGCGCCGGTCGATGCGTTCGGTGCTTTCAGAAAGTACTTCGATAATCAGGCAGGGGCGGGTGCTGAAGTAAGTTTCCCGATCGTTGGGATCACAGCTGAGTATCAGGTCGGGGTAATAAAAGCTCTCCTCTCCGGCCTGCTGGATACGCACTTTCATGTCATTGGTGAAAAGTTGGCAGCCTTGCTGCCGTGCTTTGGGACCCAACAAGAGGGTGAGGGAGGTGACTATCAGCGCGTGACGGCGACTGGCACCGACCATGGCATAGACCATGCCATCAATATATTCGTGCCGGAACTCACCGTCCTGCTCGCCGGCTAGATATTCATCAACGCTCATCTTGTTAGACAGAATGCGTCCTTGTGTCTTGTGGGCCTCTCTCTGCCTAACATGAGACATTACGATACAGCCTTCTTTTCTGTGGATGGTGGACGCCCGCCAAGCCGTCCGTTTCTTCGTGCCGCTGCTGCCTTGGCGGGGCTTTTTGATACGCCTCCCTTCTGCCCAAGGCTGCGCATCCATGCCGATGTACCGAGAACGCCCCGCGCCAATGCAGGGACGTACAGATCAGCGTCCAATCGCGGGAAGTGTAGTCCAAGGCCACGTCCCTGAATGACGATCTCTGCCATATCTGCGGGGGTGGCATTCTCTATGCCTTGAATCAATGCTGGTGGGATGTGTAGACCAACGCCGTTGTTCAGCTCTATCACGATCTTTCCCGTAGGTTGGTCATAGTAGGCGGACTCCGCCAGTGGGCCAGCAGCAAGCGTCTCCTGTCCACGCTGATTTGCAGCGTCCCAGTCGCGCTCAAGAATTTTGTCTATCTGGTCCATGGTACCTCTCCCACTCTCCACAGAATAATGCCAATCGGGATATGCTTTCTTCCAGAATGTGACGTATCTCCGTCCTGGAAAAGCCAGTGCTCTCCCGTAGCTCCGGTGGCCCTTTCGGGCAATGCAATATGAATACTGCCTTACCATCCCCTTTTACCACGTGCACATGAGCAGGACGATGATCGTTGAGGTAGATCACTACCCGCGCTGCGTCTATGTGATCGATGGTGGGCATAATCTCGTTATCCTAGGCGGGCTTTGGTTTATATACAAGGCATCACCCCCAAAATTGTTGATCTTGATGTTTAGGTCCTTTATTTTGGCCATAAATATAGCCATCTTGGGAGAAAATGATGGGAACTTATACGCTGGCGCATACAAAAACGCATCTGAGTGAAATTCTTCATCAGGTCGAAAATGGTGAGACGGTTATCATTACGCGTCATGGGCGTCCTGTGGCGCGCGTTGAGTGTGTGGAGAATGGCACGAGCGCGCTCCCGTTCGAAAGACTTGCGGCATTTCGCGCAGAAATGCCGCGATGGCGTAAACGGAGTGCGGATCTTTTGCAAGAGTTGCGGGATTGACGCCCCTGCGGGGAGGTTCTAGCATCGCAGGCATGCTGATACAGGTAAATGGTGTGCCCCGTGAGGTGCCGGAGCAAATGACGGTGCTGG
>NZ_JBYCKU010000016.1:0-25771 GCF_057473545.1 Acidithiobacillus sp. TH-A67 | reverse complement strand
TGTTTTATTTGGCTCCCCGGGACAGGCTCGAACTGCCGACCTAGTGATTAACAGTCACCCGCTCTACCGACTGAGCTACCGGGGAAAAGTTCGCGTAGGATAGCGATGGATGGCGTTTGCGTCAACCAGCTGTATGCGTCTGCTAGCCCAAAGGCGTAATGTCCTCTTTGCGGTGTACGAGGAGGTTGCCGGAGGCAGGTCGGCTGCCCCCGGGTTGCTCCTGGGCGTGCAGCTCAGGACGGAAAGAGTTTCTGGGTGATCTCTGCCACGTGTTTTCCCTGGAAGCGGGCAATGGCCAGCTCGTTGGCCGAGGGTTGGCGGCTACCATCGCTTTTGGCGAGGGTGCTGGCCCCATAGGGAGTGCCGCCGCTGATCTCCTCCATGTTGGTCAGCTCAGGGCAGGTATAGGGCACGCCCACGACGATCATCCCCTGATGGAAGAGGAAAGGATGAAAACTGAGGATGGTGCTTTCCTGACCGCCATGCTGCGTAGCGGTACTGACAAACACGCTGCCGACTTTGCCCACCAGGGCGCCTTGTTGCCAGAGACCGCCGGTGCGATCCAGAAAATTCCGCATTTGGCCACTCATGTTGCCAAAGCGGGTGGGGGTGCCAAAGAGGATGGCATCGTAGTCCCCCAATTCATGGGGGTGCGCTTCTGGCGCGCTTTGCGCCTTGACGTGCATGACCGTCTGCTTTTCCGCATCCAGGGTCTCCGGCACGCGCTTGATTATCACCTCCACGCCAGGCACCGAGCGCGCACCCTCTGCTTCTGCTTCGGCCAACTGCTCTACGTGTCCCCACAGGCTATGATACAGCACCAAAATTTTGCTCATCTCCGACTCCTTTTTCCATTACGCCAGTTGTCCGGCCCGATAGTCCGTTACCGCTTGCTGAATTTGCTCCTCGGTATTCATCACGAAAGGCCCATATTGGGCAATGGGTTCCCCCAACGGTCGCCCTGCGACCAGCAAGACTCGGCTGGCGCTCGACGCGGACAGCGCAACGCCAGAGCCGGCATCGTCCAGAATAGCCAAATGCTGCACCGGGACTTTGTGCGCGCCGATCTGCACCTCCCCCTCATAGGGCACGACAAAGGCGTGGTGACTGGGGGACAACTCCTGCCAGAAGCTTGCCCCCGCGGCTAATTCGAGGTCGATGATCAAGGGTTCTGTCTGCGCCCGTTGTACGGCACCCTGCACGCCATGACTACTGCCGGCAATGACTGTCCAGTGGTTGCCCTGGGCATCTACACCGCGCGGCAGATCTGCGGCCTGAAAGTCCCGATACCATGGCGCGCAGAGTTTGTCCGCGGCGGGCAGATTCAGCCAAAGCTGAAAGCCGGCCATCCGTCCCTCGGCCTGCTGCGGAATTTCGGAGTGAATCACCCCTCTGCCCGCTGTCATCCACTGCACCCCGCCACTCTCCAGCAGGCCCTCGTGTCCGGCGCTGTCGCGATGCAGCATGCGGCCAGCCAGCATATAGGTGATGGTCTCGAAGCCGCGATGCGGGTGGTCGGGAAAACCCGCGATATAATCGTCGGGCTCATCGCTGCCAAAGGCGTCGAGCATGAGGAAAGGGTCGAGCCGCTTTTGCAGCGAACGCTCGAAGAGACGGGTGAGTTTGACCCCGGCGCCGTCACTGGTGACGCGCCCGGCGATGACGCTCTCGACGCCTCGGCTCTGGGCAGAAGGCTGGGAAATGCTCATGGTGTCGGACTCCTTGCACAGTTTTGCGCGTAGTACCGACTTTGCATATTATGGTAATACATATTTTTGTAAAGTAGGTACTGATTAGTAACTATGAGAAAGACCATTCAGGAAAGTTCCTGCCCTATGGACAGCTTGTTGCGGCTTCTCATGGGGCCGTGGACCACTTATATCCTTTGGACCCTGCGCAATCAGGGACCGCTGCGTTTTGGCGCCCTACAACGTGCTGTAGGAAAGATTTCGGCGCGTATGCTGACTGAGCGTCTCCGCTTGCTGGAAGAAGCAGGAATTATCTACCGCGATTATCGTCCCACCGTTCCACCGGAGGTCAGCTATGGCCTGACCGAACGTGGCCGGGAATTGGGAGTGGTACTGGATGGGCTCGACGTCCTGGCGCGGAAGTGGGCGACTGAGGGATTTGTCGCCACGTCTCGATAAACTCCTCTTGCGAGGGGGACGGGGAGTCGATACCCTGCTCGTTGATTTCGGATAGGGTGAGAGTATGGCAGCGTTGATTTTTGATACGGAAACCACCGGGCGCAACGCGCCGCAACTGATTGAGGCAGCGTGGTTGCGGGTAAATGACCTGCGTACCCTGGAGGTGGAAGAGCAATTCGTGCAACGCTACCGTCCGGAAAAGAAAATCGAGCTGGGTGCCATTGCGGTGCATCACATCCTCGATGAAGATCTGGCTGATTGCCCACCGGCAAGCAGCTTCCAGTTGCCCGCCGATACCGAGTATCTGGTGGGGCACAGTATCGATTTCGACTGGGAGGTGGCAGGTCGGCCCGAGGTAAAGCGCATCTGCACCTACGCCATGAGCCGCCGGCTGTGGCCGGATATCGACAGCTTCTCCCAGTCTGCCTTGCTGTATCACTTCAGCAAGGACCGCAACAAAACCCGGGAAAACCTCAAAAATGCCCATTCTGCGCTTGCCGACGTGAAGTTTTGTCGGGTCATCCTCAACCGGATCATCTTGGCGGTGCGGCCCGCCAGTTGGGAGGCGTTGTGGGAGTTCAGCGAGCGCGCCCGCATTCCTGATACCATGCCCTTTGGCAAGCACAAGGGCGTCAAAATTTGTGATCTGCCGGATGATTATCGGCGTTGGGCATTGAATAACCTCACCGATATGGATCCGTACCTGCGCAAGGCCCTGGAGGGGGCGGCCTAGTCTCACTTCTCTTTGACCCGGGGACTTTCGTGATACCCGAGAGTGCAGTACTTCTGCTCTTTGTGGCCGCCTCTTTGCTGGCAGTGATCGCCAATCGCCTGCGCCTGCCCTATACCGTTGCCTTGGTATTGGGTGGGCTGCTGCTGGGAAGTCTGCGTCTGTTCCAGACCCCGGTGCTGACCCATGATCTGGTGTTCAGCATCTTCCTGCCCGGTCTGATTTTCGAATCTGCCTATCACCTGTCTGCAAGTACCCTTTGGCGAGATCGCCTCGCGATTTTCGGTTTGGCCGTCCCGGGCGTTTTTCTGTCGATGATTGTAACTGCCTATGTTTTTTTGGCGGTATATCCCTATCTTCCCCATTTGGCCGGCATGAATCTGAGCCTGGGCGTGGCGTTGGTTTTCGGTGCCGCGGTCGCTGCCACCGATCCGATTTCGGTGGTTTCCATTTTTCGCCAGCTCGGGGCGCCGGCGCGGCTGACCTTTTTGATTGAAAGTGAAAGTCTGCTCAATGACGGCACCGCCATCGTCTTTTTTACGCTTTTTCTGGGCATTGCATTGGGTAAAGGCGTTAGCCTTCCTGCTCTGGGACTGGAATTTGTCACCATGGTCGGTGGTGGAGCCTTGCTGGGCCTGATCATCGGTTGGCTGAGCTCGGAAGTCATCAAGCGGGTAAACGACGGTATGGTAGAGATTACCATCACCATCCTGGCGGCTTACGGCAGTTTTCTGTTGGCCACCCAACTGGATTTTTCTGGTGTCATCGCCACCGTGGTGGCGGGTTTACTCTGTGGCAATTATGCCGCCCAGCGAGGTATGAGCGCCTCGGTGCGCATGGCGGTAAATACCTTTTGGGAATATCTCGGCTTTGTCCTCAATTCCCTGATCTTTTTGTTGGTGGGCCTGACCATTCATCTTCAGGATTTGTTGAAGATCTGGGCGCTGGTTCTCGCCGCCTACCTAGCAGTCACGGTGGCACGCGCCGTGGTGGTCTATGGTATGGGCGCCATTCTGCGACCCACCCGCGCGCGGATCCCTCTCAACTGGAACTTCATCCTGCTCTGGGGCGGAATTCGCGGGGCGCTATCGATGGTCCTGGCACTCAGTCTGCCGATGGAGTTCCCTTCCCGCGATCTACTCATCAACCTGGTTTTTGGCGTGGTGTTGCTGACGATTCTCGTGCAGGGGCTGAGCATCTCGCCGTTGGGACGCCTCTTTGGCGTCCTCGCGGGCAAGAACGACAATGAAAACTTTGAGAGGAACCGCTTGCGTCTGGCCCTCGCCGAGCACGACCTCAACGAGCTGAAGGCCTTGGAACAGCAGGCTTTGCGCGACCCAAAGGTACTACAGCTATTGCAACGGCAATTTTCTCAGGAGCGTGTGCAGATACAAGAGACGCTAGCGCAGGAGGAGGTCGACAATGACTGGATTCGTCAGCGCGACTATGTTCGCCTGTATCGACGCCTGCTGCTGCAACGCAAGCAGAAAATTCTGGATGCGCGGCAAGAGGGGTTACTGAATGAAGCTGGTGCCGAGGAGTTGCTTGCGGATGTCGATGCGCAGCTGCTGGAGCTGGAATCGGCGCCTGCCAGGGCTTTTCAACGGGCGAGCGAAGACGCTCAGGATCTTCCGCTGAAAGAGTGAGACGTTGCATGGGCCTCTCCCATAGATGCCCAGACGATCCCTCTACTGGCGCTCCATGGGTTTTTGGAGGGGGTACAGGTGCTCCCCCTTCAGCTTGCAGAAGGTCGCTGATCGATGAAGTGACTTTTGAGAATATGAAAAAAGCGTTGGTATTTGCGCAGCTCGCGGTCGAGGATGAGTACCTGGTCCATGATCTCGTCGGGATGGGCGTGATTGATACTACCGAGTAGTTCCCGCAATTTTTCCTGTACCAGATCCTGTTTTTCCTCTAGCGCCTCGAGGGCCTGCTGTAAATCCGTGGGCGGCGTGGCAGCCGGGCTTAGGGCAGCCGGATGTTGTTTGATATTCATCTCGTTACTCCAGAGTAAAAGGGGCCCCGAAAAACGGGGCCTCTAGTCATCAGTGACCTGCGTACATCGCTTTTTTGGTGTAGCGACCGCGGAATACCCAGATCTGGTACCAGTTGTACAGAATCATGATGGGCACAAAGCCAGTCATGAAGAGGGTGAACACTGCCAGGGAGTCTGCCGGATTCGATGCCTCTTGAATGCCCCAGGTATGCGGGACGATGTACGGGAACATGGTTGCCCACATGGCAAACCACATCAGGGCAACCACGCCCTCGCCCCAAAGCAGCGCGACAAAGTCACGCGAGGCAGCGTGCGCTGTCATCGACATATAGGCAAAGCCCAGGATCACCAGAATCCAGATCAGCCATACCCACCAATTGGCGCCGGTCCATTTGGCGGCTGCCCACGGGAAGATGGCATAGGACCAGACCAAGGTGATGACGATCGCTGCCAGAGCGATCATCGAGAAGGCATTGGTCCATTTCTTGGCGCGCTCGTGAATGACATCGCCAGGAACGAATCGGGCACAGAGATACAAACCCCCGGCGAGACTCGCAGCAATGACCGCACCAAAGCCGGTCCAGATGCTGAAGGGACTCAGAAAGGTAAACGGCCCGCCGGCGTAGTGGGGAACGGCGTCGAAGGCATTGGCGTGGGCACCTGCCACCCCTTCGGCAGCGATGTGGTGCGCCATAGGGAATCCTTGCAGGGCGCCGCCCAATGCCACACCAGCACCAAAAGGAGCGAGCACACTTCCAAATGCAAACATCCAACCCCAGAAGCGCTTGGAACCGATGGCATGCACATGAAACTCAAACGCAATGGCGCGCGAAATGATACCCCACAGGGCAAAGGCGAGAGGAATCAGTAGGTAGTTGAAGGCGCTCCCGTAAACGGATGGAAAGGCGCCGAACAAGATACCGCCAGCGACGACCAGCCAGGTTTCGTTACCATCCCAAAAACCTGCCATGGAAGCCATGATGGCACCACGTTCCTCTTCATCCGGCGAAAACAGTGCAAAGATGCCGGCACCCAAATCTGCCCCGTCAAGGGCGATATACAAAAGAAACATCAGACACAGAATCAGCCACCACCAGGTGGATAGTGCGCCGACGATCCTGGATACGTCTTGAAAAAACATGTGGAATGTCTCCGTGGCAAGGCCGGGGTTGCACCCCGGCTCATGGATTTACCGGCTCTTATCGAGCATCGGCTTGCTGGCAAAGGTCGGCTTGGCAAAACCCCCGCCCGCCTTCTCCTCCTCGTGGCTACCTTCTTCATTGTGATGGGTGAAGAGGGTGTCGGAGTGCGGAATGTTGTCCACACCCTTGGCAATGACGCGACTGAAGAAGTACCAGGCCCCCGACCACACGGTCAGTTCGAAGATGATGTAGCCAACGAACCAGAAGACCTCCTGACCGAGCGACATGTGGCTAACGCCCTGATAGGTCCGCATCAGGTTGAAAACCACCCATGGCTGACGGCCGATTTCCCGAGTCCACCAGCCACACCAGATGGCGAGGTAGGGAAGAAAGCCCGAGAAGACCACCGCGCGCAGGAACCAGGGATTCTTGCGTAGCGATTCGGCATTGAGCTTGCCGCGCAGGCGTAGCCAGTTACCCCAGAGCGCCACAAAAAATAGGAAGAAGCCGATCGCCACCATCACGCGGAAGGAGTAGAAAGGCACCCAGACATCCGGACGATCTTTGGCCGGGAACTGGTCCATACCCGTGACCTTACCGTTCAGGGTGTGGGTTTCCAACAGACTCAAGACATTCGGAATGGTGATGGCAAAGACGTTGCCGTCATTCTGGGCATTGGGAAAGGCAATCAGATGCCAGCCAGTATTGACTTTGCCGTCCGGCAAGTAGGTGTGGTAGTGCCCTTCCATGGCAGCCAGGGAGGTCGGTTGCGTCATGGCCACGTCCCGGCCGACGGAATCGCCCAACCAGATCTGCACGGGGGTGACGATCAGTAGCGCCAGCAAAGTTGGCTTGAGCAGCTTGGTAAAGAGATCAGCGTTGCGATTCTTGAGGATAAACCAGGCGCTGACGCTGGCAAAAACGAAGAGGGCCAGCTCGACCGTCGCCACCCACATGTGCGGGAAGCCCCAGACAAAGTTGTCATTGAAGATGGCGTGCCACCAGTTGGTGACCTGAAAGAGACCATCTTTGAGTACGATGCCGTTGGGGGTCTGCATCCAGGAATTGGCCACTAAAATCCACATGGCCGAAAGACTGGAGGACAGACCGACATTGAAGGTGGCAAAGAGATGCATCCCCTTACTGATCTTGCCCCAGCCAAAGACCATCAGGCCGATGAAGCCGGCCTCATACATGAAGGCAGTAATGGTCTCGAAACCCAGGATATTGCCGAAGAAGGGGCCAACGGCCTGGGAGAAGGGCCCGTAGAGGATACCGAAGGCCATTTCCATGGTGACACCGGTCGCTACACCTGCGCCAAAGTTAATGATGAGAATCTTCTCGAAGAAGCGGTTGAGCTTGTACCATCGCTCATCGCCCGTGCGCAGCCAAGCGACTTCCAGAATAAACAGCAGCCACGACATTCCAATGGTCATCGGTGTCCAAAGGATGTGCATGGAGGTGATCCAGGCGAAGTCCATACGGCTGAGGAGCACGGGCAAAGTGTTTTCTAAAACCATGACTCACTCCTATGTCAGTTTTGGTAAACATAAAGTACACAGTAATGTACGTATTTATATAAGCAAATGCTGTACCATCTGAAACGGTCAGTAAGTCCCTGATCTTTGCCTCCATCGGGGGAGATGTGGTGGATATCACCCAATCTCCTGGGGTATATCCACAAGTTTTCTATATGTATAAAAAAACATTTTTATATTATCTACCGTCGGAGATTTTCATTCCAAGGCTTGCCCGGCGGCGTGACTCGTGCGATTTTCTCGGCTTCTGGCAAGGAGAAACTGTGTTCCGATTTTTGCGCAAGAGACGTTTCTGGCTGGAGCTGGCGATCTGGATAGTGTTGCTCGCGGGAGTCTATTACTTCACCCAATGGCGCGGCAGCAGCGCCGCGCTGGCAGTCCCCCGGCAACTGCCGCCCATCAGCGTCCGCTCCCTCTCCGGACAGGTACTTGCGCTGCCCAGGCCGCCGCAACAAATCCTGTTCATCAATTTCTGGTCCCCGGATTGCCCGCCCTGTCTGGCCGAGATCCCGGCTCTGGTGCAGTTGCAGAGCTGGCTTGGCGGCAAAAAATTCAGCATTGTGGGGATTGCTGTGGATGGCAGTAGCGCCAGTGCAGTGCGGGCGCGCGTGCGGGAGTTCGGCATCAATTACCCGGTCTACCTGGCAAGCGGGCAGGGCGCCAGCGAGGCGGTGGGGGGGGTGCTGCTGACACCCACGAGCTTGCTGGTGAATGCCAAAGGGCAAATCATCGGGCGCTATGTCGGCGCCAGCGCGGTACCCGTCATTCTTTGGCACCTGTTGTGGGCCAGGATATGAGAGGAGACCGTTGATGCAGCGCAAGAGCCTCTTCCGCCAAACTGCCGGGACTCTGGCCCTGGGTATTGTCGCGTTGCAGATTTTTTCCGTGCTTTCCATCATCGTTACCGTCCTGCTGCCCCTAGGTCAGCGCTCTGCGGAAGATCTGGCCGGCCTGTTGATCATGACTGCCCAGACCTATCAACAACTGCCGGCAGAGCAGCATACCGTTTTCTTGCAGCGCGTCGCGCGCGATAACGGTATCTATATCGGTGCGCCACCGCCCGATTTTGACATTGGCAGCAGCCGCAGCCACCTTTACGGAAAAATTTTGTCCGAGGTGTTGCGTAAACGCTTGGGGAAAACGGTGCCGGTATTTTCGGCGCACGACCCAAAAGGCACCCTCTGGGTTGCTATCCCCACTCGCGGACAAGCGGTCTGGATGCATTTCGCACGTCGACGCCTTACCGCCACGTTGCCTCTCGGTCTGCTGGCGATTCTGGGAATCTCGACCCTGTCTCTGCTGGTGTTGACGATCATTCTGGTACGCCGTGTATTGCGACCCCTGGCGGTTCTGGCGGATGCCCTGCGGCGCAAATGGAATGCCCCCCTACCGTCGCTGCCGGCCAATGGTGCCAAAGAATTCTACGATCTCCTGGATGCCTTTGAGCGTATGCGCACCCGCCTGCAAGCGATGATCGACCACCAGTCCCTGCTGCTGGTCGGCATTTCCCATGATCTACGCTCACCCTTGACCCGTATCCAGATGGCGCTGGAATTCTTGCCGGAAGACACGCCACGGGAGCTGCGCGAGGGTCTGGCCGAGGATACCCAGCGCATGACTGAGCTGCTGGCGCAGTCCCTTGCCATTGGTCGGGGGAGTTCCGCCCGTATTGCCGATCTCGACCTGGTTGCACTCCTGCAGGTGACGGGCGAGGCGTTTACTCGGGCCGGCGGCGTATGGCAGGCAAGCTTGCCACGCCGTTATCCATTTCGAGGGGATTACGAGGCGTTGCGCCGTCTCTTCGACAACCTGTTGGATAATGTGCGCCGCTATGCCGGCGACCGGGTGGAGGTGACCCTGCGCAAGCGCGACGGACGGGGGGTGCTGCTGTTCTGTGACGACGGACCCGGAATACCAGAGGATCGTCTGGAAGCGTTACTGGAGCCGTTCAGTCGTGGGGACAGCGCGCGGGGGCACAGCGAAGGCAGCGGTTTGGGCCTGGCAATTGCGCGGCAGATTGCCGAGGCGCAGGGCTTACAGTTACGTCTCTATAACTGCGGTGGTGGGAGCGGACTCTGCGCGGAACTCTCCTGGGAGCTGCGCGCAGAGCCAAAGCTACGATGATGGTATGGTCAGGCCAGCACCTGACGGCTTCTGGCAAGAAGATCGAGGGTCCGGCGATCTGCGATCCGGTAATACACCCGGGTGGCTGCCTTGCGCATCATCACCAGGCCCTGCGCCTGGAGCAGGGCAAGATGCTGGGCGGCATTGCTGTGGCTGGTGTGCACTGCTCGCGCAAGGTGCTGCAGGTTCATCTCGCCGCGGCTGAGTAGGCAGAGCATGTGGTAGCGCAAAGGATGGGCGAGCGCGCGCAGGGCACCCGCCAGGCGGTAGATTTCTGTTTCGTCGAGAACGGTTTCGGTCATGGCGATAGCCTCATGTGGAGATGGGTACCAAGGCCTGCAGCAATACCCGTGCCGGCCGCAAAATCCATGGCAACCATATGATTTATAATAAAAGACGAAATTCTCTGGTGGTCCGCCTGTCGATCCGCGGCTACATTTCCGCGCGTGGGGGCTCTTTCCCCCCCAGAGGGCAGGTGCTGACCCTGTCGTGGGTCAGCGACAGATCACAATTGGTTGCGCCAGAATTGATCTTCCTTATCCATGATACGGGTGGCCTCTTCCGGGCCCCAGGTGCCCGCGGGGTAGGTGATGATGTAATCCATCTCCCGTGACCAGCGCTTGATGAAGGGGTCGACAGCGCGCCATGCCCATTCGACCTCATCAAAGCGAATAAACAGGGCCTTGTCTCCCTCCAGCACGTCGAGCAGCAGCGCCTCGTAGGCATCCAGTTCTTTTTCTCCATCGCGGCGATAACTGGCATTGAGCTGGGTAGGGCGGATGCGCATTTCCAGACCCGGTTCCTTGACGTGGAGCTCAATTTTCAGACTCTCGGGCTCCAGCGATAGAAGAATCCAGTTGGGCTCAATGCGGTCGATGGGGGTCTCGCGGAAGAGCTGCTGCGGGGTATGACGAAAACGGATGGCGACGCTGGAGCTCTTGGTAGGCATGCGCTTACCGGTGCGTAGATAGAAAGGGACACCACGCCAGCGCCAGTTGTCGATGTAGAATTTCGCGGCCACGAAGGTCTCGGTAATGGAATTGGGTGCCACTCCCGGCTCGTCGGCATATCCGGGCACATGCTGATGGTCGATGATGCCCGGTCCATACTGGGCGCGAATTGCGTGGGCATGGATGGCCGTCTTGGGAATCGGGCGGATGGAGCGCAGGACCTTGACCTTTTCGTCGCGCAGGGCATCGGCCTCCAGGGAGGGCGGAGGCTCCATGGCCACCAGGGTGAGGATCTGCATCAGATGGTTTTGTACCATATCGCGCAAGGCCCCTGCCTGATCATAATAACCAGCGCGATTTTCTACCCCTAGGTCCTCGGCTACGGTAATTTGCACGTGATCGATGAAGTTGCGATTCCAGACGGCCTCGATGGGAAGATTGGCAAAACGGAATACCAACAGATTTTGTACGATCTCTTTGCCCAGGTAGTGATCGATGCGGTAGATCTGTTCCTCCCGAAAATGACGATGGATTTGCTCGTTCAGCTGAATTGCGCTTTCTAGATCGTTGCCAAAGGGTTTTTCGATCACGATGCGGTAGTCGCCATCGCGGTGAAAGCCTGCAGCCGAGAGATTCTGTAGCACGGTAAAGAAGTCCTGCGGGCGGATGGCGAGATAAAAGATGCTGCGTTCGGGCTGCTGTGCGCCATCCTTGGTCAATTGTTTTGCAAGGTGTTGGTACAGATCGGCTTCGTGCAGTTCTCCCCGCACATAATGAAAGCGGGCGGCAAATTTCTCGAAGTGCTCTGGATGAAAGTCGCCTGCAAAGGATTCCAGTTGTTCGCGTAAAAATTCCAGCCAGCCGGAATCATCCCAGGGACGTCTGCCCACGGCGTGAATCTGCAGCTCTTCGGGAAGCAGGCCAGCGCATTGCAGGTGATAGAGAGAGGGCAGAAGCTTACGTGAGGCGAGATCGCCGGTGGCACCGAAGATGACAAACTGACAGATGCAGTCTTCGTTCATTTTGCCTCCCGTACTACGGCGTGACCACCAAATTGATTGCGCATCATGGCCAGTAGCTTGGTGGCATAGTCATCCTTGCCCTGACTGGCCCAGCGCATTTGCAGGGCGAGGGTGATTACCGGGGCGGGAATCTTTTGTTGCAATGCCGCCTGCGCGGTCCACAAGCCTTCGCCGGAATCTGCAACGATGGGGGCGATATCCGCCAAGACCTGATCCTTGTGCAGGGTAGCGGCGGTGAGATCCAGCAACCAGGAGCGTACCACGCTACCATAGCGCCACATCTCGGCCACTGCGGCCAAATCCAGATCGAATTCTGTCTTGCCCTGGAGGATGGCAAAGCCCTCGGCGAGGGCCTGCATCATGCCGTATTCAATACCGTTGTGGACCATCTTCACGAAATGCCCGCTGCCGACCGGACCGCAGTGCAGCCATCCCTTATCAGGCCCAGGAGCAAGGATTTTCAGAAAGGGTTCGACCTTGGCCACCGCTTCTGGCTTGCCGCCCACCATCAGGGCGTAGCCTTCCTGCAGGCCCCAAACGCCGCCGGATACGCCAGCATCCACATACTCTACGCCATGGGCCTCGACTTCCTTGGCCTGTGCCATGGACTCACCATAAAAGGCGTTGGCACCGTTGACGAGGATGTCGCCCGTGGCAAGGAGTGGCAAGATTTCGTGAATGTGCTCGGCGGTCGGGGCGCCTGCAGGCAGCATCAGCCACACGACGCGCGGGGCGGGGAGTTGTTCGACCAGCTCCTGCAGGGTGCTAGAGGCTTGCATCCCTGTCTCCTGCGCCAGCGCCTGCGCCTTTTCGATATGGCGATTGTACGCGACCACCTCGGCACCATCGCGCTGCAGACGGCGTGCCATATTGCCGCCCATACGCCCCAAACCCACCATCCCGATCTTACCTACGGCCATATTTCACCTCCTGACGATCACCCGCTGACACTGCTATGCTCTCAGTATAGTCAGCTCATAGGGATCAGGACGGATGGCGATGGAATTTTCTTTGGGTACGCCGCTGGCAGCGGGGGCAACACGGATTCTGCTGCTGGGCGCCGGTGAGTTGGGGAAGGAGTTCGTCATCGCCGCCCAGCGTCTCGGGGTGGAGACCATTGCCGTCGACCGCTACGCCCATGCGCCCGCCATGCAGGTGGCGCATCGTAGCGAAGTGATCGATATGACCGATGCCAACGCGATCCTGGCCCTGGTAGCGCGTGAGCGGCCAGATTTTGTGGTGCCGGAAATCGAGGCCATCGCTACCCATGCCCTGGCGCAGATCGAAGAAAGAGGTCTGGCGACGGTCATTCCCACGGCGCGCGCGGTGCGCCTGACCATGGATCGCGAAGGCATCCGTCGCCTTGCTGCCGAAGAACTCTCCCTACGTACTTCTCCCTATACCTTCGCTGCTTCTTTGGCGGAGCTGCAGGAGGCCAGCGCGAAAATCGGTTTCCCCTGCGTCGTCAAGCCGGTGATGTCATCCAGTGGCAAGGGGCAGTCGGTACTGCACTCTGCCGATGAAATTCCCGCGGCTTGGGAGGAGGCGCAGAGCGCCGGGCGGGTGCATGGCCAGCGGGTCATTGTCGAGGGTTTTGTCGATTTCGATTTTGAAATCACCCTGCTGACGGTGCGGGGGGCGGCGGGAACGGTCTTTTGTGCGCCCATTGGCCATCGTCAGGAGGCGGGCGATTATGTCGAATCCTGGCAGCCGCAGCGTATGTCCGATAAGGCGCTGGCTGCAGCGCAGGAGATGGCACGGCAGGTGACGGAGGCCTTGGGTGGTCGCGGCATCTTCGGGGTGGAATTTTTTGTGCGCGGCGAGGAGGTGTATTTCAGTGAACTATCGCCCCGTCCCCACGACACCGGAATGGTGACGCTGATCAGCCAGCGCCAGAACGAATTTGAGCTGCACCTGCGCGCAATTCTGGATTTGCCTCTCGACCCCGGCTTGCGCCGCCCCTCGGCCTCGGCCGTCATTCGCGCCGGCGAAGTCGGCTGGGGGCCGGTGTACAGCGGAATCGCTACTGCCCTGGCCGTCCCCGAAAGCGATCTGCGGTTGTTTGGTAAGCCGCAGGCGCAAAAGTTGCGCCGCCTGGGGGTGGCATTGGCCAGCGCAGACACCATCGACCTCGCCCGCGAGCGGGCAGAACGGGCGGCCGCAGAAATCCGCGTCGCCCGTGCTTAAGCGTTAGCCTCATTGCGCTTTGCTGCGAGGAAGCGTTTTCACAGTAACGGTGACGCTGTTTTGCTCTTGTGCCGGTATTGCTGTGGATGCGCTGGCCTTCTTGTCGCCCGAGCCGAAATGCCAAGTTTGTGGCACCGGTTGGGTGAACAGGGGATCTGCTGTGTCTTCTGGCGCAGTGACGGTAATATCGGCTAGTGCCATTTGCGTCAGTGCCGCCAGGATAATCAGCGCCATAAGAGAATGTTTCACTACTTTGCGATTCATGATGATCACCTCCATGGATATTGGGTAAAACAATTTTTCATTTGTTCGCTTGGTAAAGCAAAGAGAATCTTTTGTTGCCGTATTTTATTTTACAAATAATAATCAAAAATACTTTTTATGATAATAATATGTAACCATGAATGACAAATAAAAAAGGCAGCGATAAACCGCTGCCAAGAACCACACGCCACCATGTGGAGGAGGAGATATTCTCTTAGAAACTGTATTGTAACATCAGACGATCATCGACGAAGGTGCCATGATAATTGGCAAACGGGTTGCTGTGATCAATGGCCAGACGATTACGCAGAGACAGCCCTTTCCAGAATCCTCTTGGGGTATACGTTACATCAATATAGTTGGCATCTACGTTGGGGTAGAAAGGTGCAGTGTGATACCAGCTATAGGAATATTTGAAGCGAAGATTGGGTAGGGGAAAGAACACGAATCCGGCTTTCCAGGCATGGCCAGATGCAGACGCCGAAATGAGACCGTAGTCCATGATGCTGGTGTAGAGGGGATCAGCACTGTATTGTTGCGTGAAAGGCGAAATGAAGCCGCCGTTCATCAATGTCTGGCCATTGGGAAGAGTGGTGGCCCGCTGTGGGATCTGGTTGTAAGCTGCGAAAATACTGCCGTGCATACCGTCAAACCGCGCCTTGAGGCCCAGCATGCCACCATACACCGTGGCGTTCACCGGTCCTGCCAATTGGGCGCCGTCGGCCCATTCCCGCGCGTATTGGAAATCCGCAAATGGCTGAAAATGCTGAAACAGAACTGGTGTGGTGTAGCCCACTGTGCCATAGAACATGTTCGTCAGGTCATAGAAACGGTAGAACCATGCCGTTGCTTTTATCCCTAGTTTCTGCCCCTTTATGCCAAAGGCAAGGGTACCGTCGCTGTTGTCGGGTAAGTAACTGTAATGGGCGTTGTAGTTGAGTAGCGTTTGCCGATGATAATCCGCTTGAATACGATTTTTGTAGCGAAATTCCCGAATCGCAATAATGCTCAGATCGGGTAGGGGATGGAGAGTTGCGGTGACCGCCTGATAGGTATTGGGGATCATGAAAGCGTCGGCGGGTCCCATCCACGGCGTATTGAGTAACAAATTGCCAACATCTACCTTCAGCCAGGGATTCTGGTATTGCAGATAGGCCTGCCCCAGTACATTCAACGATGTTCTGGAGCCCATCAGTAAGGGGTCCAGACGTTTCTGATCGCCGCTCGTGTCATTGGCCCCGAGATCATTGGCCGTGTAAAACGCGACCCCGGCGCTTACACCGTAAAGAGGCGCCGTCTGTACTTTGATCATACCGCCAAGAGAATAGGCATAGCGGTTTTCTACGGCATCACCGCCAAACATCTGGTTATAATAATAGGAGCGAATATTGCCCGTGACCGTAGACTTCTCCAGGAACTGCTGAATCGTCTGACCATGGCTGATTGCTGGTAGAGCCATCAGACCGACTATGAATAATGGTATTTTTTTCATTGATCACTCCTCTCTTCTTCTCTCTGCATGAAAATAAATTCTTTGTTCTTATGAGAGAGAATAGGTGGTTCAATATCTGGACGCCAATGCTTATTTATAATTGGTGAAATTATTTCTGGTAATCGCTCTGCCCTTGTCGTTGGTGGACTTGTTGATCTATGTTTGAGCGAGCATATCAGCAAGGGAGCATGTCAGGATGTAAGGGAGATGAACGTGCAGGTGGGGGACACGGTGGCCGCCATCATCAAGGCAACCAACGTTTCTATCGGCAAATGACTCAGAACTTGTAGGTAAACATCACCCGGTTGTAGACAAAGGAGTGCTGACCAGAGCCCGGATACAGTCCGGGCGCACCGCCATTGCCCACCTCGACCTGATCCCGCAGGCAGAGGCCCCGGAACATGCCTTGCGGGAAATAACTCACATTGAAGTGGGTCCAGTTGCTGTCACCGGAAAAATAGGTGTTGAACTGGGAATAGCCGGCGGTGAGTTGCAGTTGCTTCGGGATTGGCCAGTACGCGGCGCGCACCCGCCAGCCATGCCCTGGTCCCACCCCCACCAAGCCCTGAATCATGGCGTCTACATACAAAGGGTCTGCCGTATAGCCGACGGTGTAGGGCGAGACGAAGGCACCGCCGCCCAGGGCATTGGCGTGTAGCTCGGTGCTGTCATATGCATACCAGAGACTACCGTGGGGAAAATGAATGCCCGCCTTGACTCCCCAACTGGTGGTATTGACGCCTTGGCCAGGCTGTCCGAATAGGGTGGTTCCGGTACTTGCAAAAGCCTCGCCCGCCCCCCATTCCCGGGTAAACTGGGCAGCCACAAATGGCTGTACTGGAGCGGAAACCGGCAAACGGTAACTGCCGTCCCAATAGAACATGTTGGCAAACTGATCAAACTGGTAAAACCAGGCCTGGGTCTTGGCACTGTGCCAATGATACTGGGCGCCAAAGGCCAGGACACCGTTGCTCGGATGCTCCGCTGAGTAGCTTTGCGGCAAGACGTTGGGGCCACCATAGAGGTAATCGCCGTAGCTTGGGCCGTAATAGTAGAGGTTGTCGCGGGTGAACTGATCGTTGGTGCGATCCTTCCAGCGGAAGACGCGCAGTGCATCCAAGGTCAGACCGGATACTGGGTGCACGGCAAGGGTCACACCCTGATAGGTGACTGGAATGACCCGCCCGCCCACGCGATTGAGCCAGGGGGTGTCGACGAGCTGGTTACCGACCTTGGCGGTGAGCCAGTGGTCCTGGTATTCCAGGTAAGCCTGACCCAGGGCGTTGACGGAGTTTTTATCTCCCATCAGGGTCTTGTCCACCCGGGCTGGATTGCTTGCCAGCGTGCCCATGGCATTCGCCGTGTAAAAGCTGACGCCCACGCGGAATCCCGACAGGAAGGGCGCCGTCAGTACATTGATCCGGCCAGCCAGGGAATAGGCATAGGCGTTGACGGTGTTGGGGGTGCCATATAGGCGGCTGAAGTAGTAGGAGCGAATCTGGCCGTCGATCTGGCTCTTGGCAAAGAACTGACTCAAGGTTTCCGCTTGAGCGCTGCCCGCAAGGGCGCAGCTGGCCAGGAGGGCTGCGGTGATGGTTTTGCGTTTCATGGTCAAATTCCCTGTTATATATGATATACAATTAAATATAGCGATGCTGAGAAAGAAGGCCTGCGGTTTCCAGCAGGCCCTTTACCAGATCTTGGTAGGGAGCTGGCGAATCAGTTCAGAGGCTCACCCTTGGGCGCGCTGTAGCCGTCTTCGCGGAACATCTTCTGCCCTTCCGGACTGCGCAGGAAGGCAACGAATTCCTCACCCAATTTCGAGTTCGGAGCATTCTTGAGTACGGCAGCGTAGAAGACCAAGGGCTTCGGTGTGACGGTCTTTTCCTTGCCGTCCACATTGATCTTGAAGCTCGCCTTGTCGTACCAGGACTTCGCGTAGGCAGGGTCACTCAAATTGATTTCGACCGGCAGTTTGACGTAGGGCAAATGCAGGGACTTCACCGCACTCAGATAGCCCGAGGATGCCGCCATCTGTCCGCTTTTGAGGCGTGCCATAAGAGACATCTCGGTGTAGATCTGCTGCGGGTTTTCGATCGGGCCGAGGATCTTCTTCATTAGATCTGGCTGGTGATAATAACGCTCAGCCAACTGCATGGTGAAGACGATGTTCTGCCCCTGGGGGTCGGTCTTCGGGTCGGTGCGCCCAAAGGTCGCACCGGGCATCTGTAGTACCTTGTACCACGGTTTGCCGGCGGCAAAGTCCTTGGCGAAAGGGCTGTTGGGACTGTAGGCGATGACCATCTGGGTACTGGCGACGGGGTAGGCGGTCTTGACCAGCCCTGCCTTTTGCAGCACTTCGATGGGGCCGGGAGTGATAGATATGAACACGTCAGGTGTGATCTGATGGCCAGCGATCAGATGCGCCAGAGCGTAAGCCCCTTGGCCCTCGCCGCGGAATTCTACGTGATGGCTTTTGGCAAAGGCGGGGCCCAGATGCAGGTTCATGACATTCCCCATGGATCCGGCGAAGGCAGCGAGCATGGTTTCGGCATTAGCAGCTACGGGCAGGATAAGGCCCAAGACGAGGGCGGCGGCAAGAGGGGTTTTGCGAGGAACTTTCATCGGCGTAGTCTCCAGTACAATATGATATTCATAAGTATATAAAGCCTTGATCGAAATGTAAACTAGAATATAGCGATAGGCCTATAAAATTGGGCAAACTCCTGGTTATCTAGTCTAGTGGGAGCTCTTTTTTCGCTGTGTTTTGGGCTCGCTGCGCCACCTCGGCAAGATGTCAATTGGGGTGATCCCGTTGTCCACCAGCTTGTTGTCTATTTCGGCATATCTCCTTTTAAAGACAAAGCCCCCGCGTCGACAGAGAAGCGGGGGCGATTTTTTGAACCTACCTTGGTGGTGGCCCTCCCGGTGGCGGAGGCGGCGGTGCCCCTGGCGGAGGTGGCGGTGGTGGAGGAACCCCTAAGCCCGCGAAATATGCTCCCGGCGGTGGCGGTGGCGGAGCACCGGCTGGTGGCGGAGGTGGCGGTGGTGCTCCCGGCGGTGGCGGAGGAGGTGGCGCCGTGTAGTACCCATAGTAATACTGCGGATAGTAGTACCACATCAGATACTGTGCGTAGAGTGGCTGTGGATAGTATTCCACATACGCTGGAGGCGGCACCCAGAAACTGTACTGAGGGTAATTGGAGAAACCCACGGCATACCCCGGTCCGCCTAAATCCAGACTGAAGTTCAAAGGGTCAGCGTGCGCCGCCGCGACTACACCAAGCCCTGATGCGAGCAGCAGTGAAATCAGGGTTTTCTTTGCTGGCTGCAACATGAAAGATTCCTTATTCCATTACGAAATGTTTAAAACGCCGCCCCAATTCCGACCGTACCACGCAACAGGTTGGGTGCGCCGGCTTGGGTGAAGTCGTCATCGTGTAGGCCAACAAAAAAATTCAGATTGGCTACCAGAGGATAATAGGCAGTCACCCCCATCTGCAGCAGATTCGAGGATCGGTTATACCGCAGGGGCGGAAACCCTGTAACGTGACTGGTTTCCGAGACACCGCCCAGATATCCCAGATACCCGGTTACGTTCGCAAAAGGCAGGGAAGCTGCGGCGTACAAACCACCGCCAAGGTTGTCGAGACTCTGAGACGATTGCGAATTCAGGTAGGCATCGTTCTCCGAGAAGCGGTTGTATTCGTAACCCAGATACGGTCCGACTGCGAGAATCGGGCTTGCTGGGAAAAGGTAACCGATTTTCAGGCCAAAGGTGTTACTGTCACCGCCCGTATAGCCTTGATAAGCGGGACCGAATTGATGGCGATACTTGGCGGTACCGAAAAGTCCATTCGAAAACAGGCTTCCCCGCACGCCGAGGCCGCCGGCAGTGTTGCCATACTGGTTCGTGGTTCCCTGAACATTGCCGGACACGTCGACCTGATTCATGACGGAGTAAATAGATGCCTCTGCCGTTGCGGTAGCAGCGAGCAGGCCAGTGCCAATCAATACTGCGAACAACCGATTTCTTTTCATGGGATCACTCCTGTTTCACGGCTTGTGAGCAAACGCAGCAATCCTTGTGCCAACTACAAAAATACACCTTATTTTCGAGGGATACCGCAGGAGACGGTCAAGCCCTCCAGTGATTTCCTCCAAAAGTGTCGCCTGTAGGAGACGAGATCGGCCATTGATCTGTGTAAAGAGAGGCATCTCGGCGTTGAAGAGTAGGGAGTTTCGCAGCCCGGCGGCAGACTTTACTGACTGGCATCTTTCCTGCTTTGATTTGAACAATACGATGGGAGGCAGCGATGAATAGCAAGCATTACAGCCGTACCGTTCTTTGGGGAATCCTGTTGGTCTTCTGGGCCTATTTCGCCACAAGTCTCAGCAGCGCGCGGGCCGATACGCTCTGTTTGGCTTTGGGAGTACCCCCTGCCGGTGTCTGGGTACAATCTGCAGGAGAGGGCCTGTATACCGATGGCTACAGTCCGGCCTATTCCTGGCGGGCGTATCGACAGGAGAGGCGCTGGGAAAAGTGGCAACGAAAGGCGGAACATCGCTATTGGAAGGCGCACCGTAAATATTACAAGAGGATGTACAAAGCAGAGCGAAAGTACGACCGCTCGATCTATGGGTATTGAAGGAGAACGCGAATGAACATCGATTGGCGCAAACGCAAGGGCGTGAGGCTAGTTGGTTGCTTGACCCTCCTCGGGTTGAGCCTGGGGCTCACGGGATGTTACGCAGAAGTTTCACCACCGCCGCCGGGTCCAGGAGGAGTCTATGGGCCACCACCGCCTCCCCCTCCGCCCGGGCCAGGCGCACCTCCGCCACCACCCCCAGGGCCACCGCCGCCCGGATACTACAACTGATGGAGGATGTGTTTCTGCGGCGACGAGGCGGTTCCAACCTCTGCCCGCCGTAGAAACGCTTCAACGGTTTTCGCATAGGTGACTGCAGATGGTGGAAGCGGTTCTCCCGAGGCTACCCGGGTGGGGCCGGCGTTATACGCCTCCAAAGCCATAGTCAGGTTTCCGTGAAAGAGCTTGAGGAGGTTTTGCAGAAACTGCGCCCCACCCAGAATGTTCTGTTGCGTTTGCCAGGGGTTGACGTGCAAAACCTTCCATGCGGTGGCCGGCATCAGCTGCATGGGGCCAATGGCCCCAGCAACACTGACCGCTCCTGCCTGCCCTCGACTCTCCACATAGACCACGGCAGCCAGCAACATTGGGGAAAGGCCAGTCTTGTGGGATGCCAGCCTGATTGGCCTTACAAAGGACCCTGCCAAGCGATGCCACGCTTGATTCTGCTCCGACACCATAGCCTTCCATTGCAACGCAATAGGGATACCGGGCGGGGCGGATTGCAAGGATTGGGGGAGAAAAAAGCAAAGTGGCAGCAGGACAAGGCCCTGGATCAATTGATCCCGTAGGCGAAGTCTGCGCAGGCGCATGGTGATCAATCCTGAGCGCAAGAGGGAATCGTAAGGCCTGGTTCCCCGCAGATGCGATCAAAAACGGACTGCACATTTGCTGCCAGCTTGTGAAGAATAGGGTCTATAGCCCTATCTCTGGGATCTTTACTTGACACCTTGGGTATTAAGGCAAGCCTTGCGACCATTGATGCTGATCCGGAAGGTGATGGAAGACTGAGGCCGCACCAGACCTCGCAATTTGGTAAAAGAAGACATGATGTACCCTCCTGCGTGTTGAGACATCTTTAGTCGCAGCATGTTTCGTGCCAAGATAAAAGATGCAACAATTACCCGATGAACAGCGGAATAGGCGGCCAATATACGAAGACTGACTGTAGCCAGATACCTACAGTAGCGAGGCGAAACTGATGATTTTTCATCGTACATTGCGTCGGCTACTGCAAATCACCATTGTGCTTCTCTTGCTGATACCGCTCTCCGGATGTCTGGCTCTTATTGCACTCAATGGCGCGGGAACTGTTGCCTATTACAATCTGCCAAAGAAGGATCGCCCCTCGTTGCACATTGGAAAATAGGGAGAGTGCCATTTTTGTTTCAAATTGACGTGAAATGACGCTATCTCAAGGGACGTTATTTAACCCGTTGAATGACTGCTTTCAGTCTGCTGCCGATCATTAGCGTTTATCAGCAGCAGGCAGAAATTGCTCCACCCAATGTCGATAGGCCAACTCAGGTCAGGGTCAATTCCAGTCAATCGATCGTCGCTATAGTACGAGGTCTTGAGTAATAGTCCCCAAAAAAGTCGCGCAGACCGAAGCCTGGGACAACTATTATTAACAAATCCGGACCATTGCAAATACTCACTCATGCACGAATATGTTTGTTTTTGCTCCACATAGCGCTCGGTATGCGGCATGTCGGTTTTTGCTCTGAATCGACTGCTAACCTCCAGCAGCGCCCCAGTGTTCCTCATTGTAGACGGCCACGCCATCCACAAGGCCAAACTGGTCGGTGACTTCGTCGCTACCCAGGAGGGTCGATTGCAGTTCTCCTACTTGTTCTCGTATGTACCTCAACTCAACCCAGATGAACTGGTCTGGGACCATGTGAAGAAACAGGTAAGCAGGCAGATCCTCCAGAGCCAGGGCGACCTCAAGTTCCTGGTCTTATCCGCGCTCCGTCGCCTGCAAAAGCTGCCACACATCGTCGCCGGATTCTTCCGCCACCCAACCTGTCGTTACGCCATCAGATTATGGCCTTACTTTCTGTAAACTTGTTATCCAATCCGCCAGCTTCTGGTGGCACTAGTATCCCGGACTCTGGAAGGAGAGAGCGCTGTGGCGAAAGGCAAAGCGACGAATGTTCTCTCCTACTTGCAAGAGGGTGCGTTTGCCACACGACTCTGAGGGGAGTGAGGATTTATGAAAAATCACTCGCTCCCGTTTTTCGCCGTTCCTTCAGCACGGACAGTTCCTCAAGGTTCCAGGCTGCCAGAAATCCAAAAAATACCAAAACAGCCGAGACCATAAAATCCCAATGCAAAGCAAGCACGATCTTCTCCGGATGCGCATGAGATGAATGGCCCACGAAGTGGGTAAAGACCGCGCCAAAGCCAGCAACCCCCAAGGTGCCTCCCATCGAGCGAAACAGAGATACGGTGGAAGTGGCTACGCCCAGGTGCCGGTGCGGCAATGCCCACTGGGCAGACAGCACCATGACCTGCATGGTCGAGCCCAAGCCGATACCGAGCAGCAGTAGACATGCATCAATCAATCCTATCGGCGTGTCTACCGAAATCCGTGACAACAGAACCAACGAAATCGCTATGAGCAGGGTTCCAACAATCGGAAAAAAGCGGAATCGCTGGTGTTTGCTGATCCAGCGACCACTTGTAATCGAGGTGAATAACATGCCGGCGAGGAGAAAAAGCATCTGCAATCCAGATTCCGTTGGAGTCAATTCACGCACTACCTGGAAATACGTTGGCAGGAAGCTGATCGATCCCAACATGGAAATGCCAACGAAGAAGGAAACGATCACACTGGCTGTAAAGGTGCGGTGCCGAAAAAACTGTAGGGGAAAAATCGGCTCCGGGTGTTTTGCACTCCACTGCGTCAAAACCAGCAACGTCAGTAAAAACAATATTCCGATTCCATACCGGAAGATCCCGCTCGGAAGATCAACGAAGAGAATTAACGCCGTCAATCCAACAACCAATGAAACAGAACCAGCCCAATCAAAAGATACCGAACGGTGATCAACCTTGGGAAACGCCCATTGGATAACCGAGAGGCAGAACAAGCCAAAGGGAAGGTTGAGGTAAAAGATCCAGCGCCATCCCCATTGTTCGACCACAAAACCACCGAGCAGCGGTCCTACCAAGGTTGCCAAACCAAAGGCTGCACCGACGAGTCCTTGATATTTGCCACGCTGTTCGAGTGGAATGAAATCGGAAATGCTGGCAATGGCACTGACCAGAATCCCGCCGCCGCCTAAGCCTTGTAAACCCCGGAACAGAACCAGCGTATCCAGATTCCATGCGGCACCAGAAAGGGCTGATCCCGCCAAAAACGCGCCTACCGCAAAAATCAGAACTGATTTGCGGCCCAGGAGATCCCCCATTTTTCCGTAAATCGGTAACATGACGGTGGACGCCAGAAGATACGCCGTAATCACCCACGGCAAGTGCGCCAGCGCATGCAGTTGTTTGGCAATGGTGGGTAATGCGGTGGCTACCACCGTCTGATCCATGGCAGCCAAAAAAATGGCTGAAAGTACAGCCAGAAACATACTTTTTTGGGTAAAACTCAATCGATACGTGGAAGTATCAGCCATTTCCTGGGTGGTCTCCGTTGCTACTTGCTGTTTTCAGCAAGGTTTCTAACTTGCTCTGTCCCATGCCCATGAGTATAGGCCCCACAAACACGCCCAGTATTCCCAGCATGGACAAGCCAGCCAGATGGCCGAGGAGGATCAGGGTGGATGATATCCTAGCCGTGCAGCCGATCAAAAGCGGCTTGAGCAGATTGTCGGCAAAGGAAGTAACTCGCGCTTTTCCTCTCATGTCCAGGGTTTTGTTTCCACCATGATCGAGCAATGCCTGCCGCAGCTCAGTCAGGAACCCAGCTGGATTTCCCGGCATTCTCTCTCCCAATTTGGAGGTAAAAGCCACTGACGAAGGATTTCTACATCTTGCCAGATCGTGCCCAATCCGCATTGAACTGCGCCCGCAGCTTACCCAAATTACTACCGTTCAGCAGCAATCCCATTTCCCGGTTTGCCTCCAGGCTGGTCTGGGTGAAGTTTTCGCTGCCGATGAAGGCCATCGAGTTGCCCACGATCATTTTGGCGTGCATGTAGATCGGTTTCACCGGCAGGAGACGCACCTGACAGCCGTGCGCGCGCAGGAAAGCGACATCCCGCTGGTCCTCCTCATTGATGCTGGACGGCAGGATCAATCGAAGGTTCGCGCCCTTCGCCGCCAGGGCATCAAGGATCGGCGCATAGGGGCCGAGTTCTTCGGATTCAATATCAATGGGCCCTGGTTGATTGATGACCTGGAGTAGTTGGTCGGCAGAAGTCCCAGGAGAAAGAACAAGTGCCCGGTGCGCAAAGTCCGGTGCCCGACGATTGTTCCAGTCGGCATTGAAAACAGCGTTGGCCGCCTGCACCACGGAAGGATTGTGCGTGACATAGAGATACTCCCGATTTTTGTGGAATGCCGACCAATCGAGGTTGGCCGTGCCAATCTCACACTCGTGGCCACTGCAGACGTACTTGGCATGGTAGAAGGCATAGTGATCGCCGTGGCTGGTGAAGCGATAGGGTGCCAGGTGCAATTGCGCTCCGGTGCTTTCTATTCTGCGCTCTTCCTTTTTTACCTGCCAGGGTCGCATATCGTAGGGTTTGCCTTCGATGATGACGCGAACTTCGACGCCGCGCCGTTTGGCTTTCTCCAATGCACGCAAAATAGATCGATCGGACAAGTAATAGACACCCACGGAAACCTGATGCCGGGCTGAATCGATGACCTGCAGGACTGATGCGGGACCGGCTTGGGGCTCAACGTATAACATGCGGTTCTCCAAAGAGTTTTATAATCTGGGCTCTACTCGATCTCTGCGTGGTAGTTCTTCATCGAAGGTGCCATCGGAACGACTCCGAAGTAGCACCCAGACCACGCAGCCGATCCAGACAAGGACTGTCCAGCCGAGAAGTCCATTGACCAGCAAAAGCAGCAGCGGTCGTGGTGCATCAAGAACCAGCCCCAGGATGGTGGGCAGAAGGTAAAGTAATATCAGCACGACAAGGCCAATGACAACGAACACCACAGACCCCGCAGACGTGGATAACAGCCAATGTTCCACGGTTCTACCTCCTGTTTTCCCATGCAAGCTGATTCTCGCCTTGCTGCAAACAGGCGGCAATCCCTGTAGTAGCCCAACATACAGTACTCCGGCCACTCCCGCGCACAGAATCCGGCCAATTTCCGTAGGGGCGGCAGTGGGTTCTACCCAGGGCAGGACTTTTTCCCCCGGGTGACTGACTCTACTACACCCCAGACAACAATTAACCCCGTATTCAAGCGTCCAGAAAGTGTGCGGTGTTGCCATGGATGTGACCGTAGAGATGGATGCCGTCGCTTCATTTGCCAAACTGCTCCCAAAGCAGGGACTAGCCACTCTGTGACAAATTCCCCTGCAATCGCATGCGAATTCGCATAATTCGCATACAAA
>NZ_JBYCKU010000015.1:0-5103 GCF_057473545.1 Acidithiobacillus sp. TH-A67 | reverse complement strand
ACCTCTACAGCGTCCTCAAGGGCCGCGACGCCGACCTGCGCTTCGTCTTCCTCACCGGGGTGTCCAAGTTCAGCAAGGTTTCCATCTTTTCCGGGCTGAATAACCTCAACGACATCACCATCGATGCCCGCTACAGCACCCTCTGCGGCTATACCGAGGCGGACCTGGACAGCGTCTTCGCACCAGAGTTTACCGCTGCCGCCGAGGCCGGCCGGCCTCTGGACCGCACCGAGGTGCAGCGCTGGTACAATGGCTACGCTTGGGGCGCAGAGTCGGTCTATAACCCTTTCGATCTGCTACTCTTGTTCGATAAACGCGAATTTCGCGCCCACTGGTTCGAGACCGGCACACCCACCTTCCTGGTCAACTGGCTCCAGGAAAAGGGCTTCTTCACCCCGCGGCTCGAGAGGATGCTCGCCGATGATGACCTTCTGTCCGCCTTTGATGTCGACTGGATTGCGCCCGAAGCGATGCTCTGGCAGACCGGGTATCTGACCATTGCTGAGCGCCTCAACACCCCACAGGGCGGGCTGTATCGGCTGCGCTTGCCAAACCATGAGGTGCGCACGGCCCTGAACCGGGCATTACTCAATAGCTGGATGCCCGATGCTGGACGTGCCACCGTAAACGCGGCACTCGCGCTCTATCAAATATTGGCTAAAGGCGACATCGCCGCCCTGCAGGCGCACTTCGAGCGCCTCTTTGCGTCCATTCCGCATGACTGGTACCGCAACAACCCCATTGCCCGCTACGAGGGCTATTTCGCCAGTGTCTGCTACAGCCATCTGGCCAGCCTGGGGGTGGAAATCATCGCCGAGGATGTCATGAACGAGGGTCAATGCGATCTGACCGTCAAACATGGCGGCACCGCCTGGGTCTTCGAGTTCAAGGTGGCCGATGATCCTGAAAAGGCGAGCACCGAAAGGAATAGCGCCATGGCGCAACTCCAGGCCAGGGACTACGCCGCCAAGTATCGCGGCGCGCCGGGCATCGCTCAGGTCATCGAGGTCGGCGTGGAGTTCTCGCGCCAAGAGCGGCGCATCGTCAGCTGGCAGGCGGAGCTATCCGCGCCGCTTGCCTGAGTCACTTATTTCTGGGATTCCCGTCCCCCAATGGCATATGGCACTACGACGCCCGCCCGCGCGAAACCACTCGCTGCAGGAACGCTTCCCACTGGGGTAGTATGCGTTCAGGCAGGTAGCGTTCACTGTGACGGACCCCTTGGGCACGCAGGGCCTCCCGCCGCGCCTCTGCCTCGCCACCATAAAGCAAAGGGCGCAAGGTAGCCACCAGGCTGGCGGTGTCATAGGGATCGAAGTATTCCGTGGCCGCGCCATAGACCTCGCGATGCACTGGGATGTCGGACGCCACCGTCACGCCACCGCAGCGCATGGCCTCGATGCCGGAAAAATCAAATCCCTCGCCCACGCTCGGGCAGACCGTCACCAGGGCCTGGCGAAAGAGCAGACGCAGGTTGTCGCTCGGAACATTTTGCAGAAGAAAAAGGCTTCCCTCCTCCAGCCACGGAAGCATGGCGTCCAGCGCCTGCTCGTAGTCCCAGCCGATATGCCCCACTAGAATCAGGCGCAGCTCCGGATCTTCGGCATGGAGCGCCTCCCAGGCCGCCAGCAGGCGCCCATGATTCTTACGCGGTTCGATAGTGGACACCATCAGCAGAAACCGTGCACCGGGCCCCAGGGTGCGCTGCAGAAATTCTGCCCGCGCCTCCTCCGACCTAAAGCGACGGTGCAGGACCCAGGTTTTCAGCGGCTTTTTGCCCACAAACTCTACATGACTATAGCGGCGCACGATACCGGGGATTCGCTCAGGCTCCGGCTCGGTTGGCCGATAATGTGACGGAATCATGTTGTATAAGGTAGCAGAGCGCGCCTCGGCGCTGGGAAAGAGGCGCAAGAGATCCTGCCGAGTGGTTTCGGACACACAGGCAAACCACGCCCCATCTCTCACGTTGGCCGCCAGCGCATGGTAGTGGCTGGCCTGATGGAAAGCGCGATCAGAGATGGTATGGGGCATGAGTACCGGGATGGCATCGTGATAGTGCACCACCAACTCCGTCCCTCGGCGTACCCGCCCAGGGAAAGGCGTCTGCGCAATCAGGACATCTGCACCGCGGGTATCGACACGCGGATAGCGAGAGCGGCCCAGCACCTGTGCCCGCTCGATTCCGGCCAGATGCATCCAGCGCCAGGGTTCGGCACAGACACGATAGCGACTGTGCCGTAGTACCCGCTCGCGCTCGGAGGCCGGCAGGCTCCGGCCAAATAACTCCTGCCATAGATAATCCGCAAAGGGACCGCCATCAAACTGCCCCACGGCAATATATCCACTCAACCAGGTCCGCCAGCGCAGGCGCAGGTCCGCGCCCTGCTCCTGCAGCCATTCGGCCACCGTCGTTTTCCAGTCGAAGGAGGTTTGCCCCTTGAGTGACACCAGCACCTGCGAAGCGCGCTGGATCTGGTCGCCCGTATCGCCCGCAGAACGACCATACACACCACCGCGCAGGCGACGCTTGGACATCTGCAAGAAGCCAGCCAAATCCAAATTGTCCAGGCCTGCCAACGCGCTGAACAGCAAACGGGTTTCCTGGGGAATGCCGTAAAAGCCGTCCAGAGCGGGACGCAATTCCATCCAAACGGAGAGCGGCGAAGAGTCTTTCAAATGGACACCTTTTACTTAGCCAATTCATCAAAATCAGAGCGAGAAACACATCTTGCCAGCCCGAGAAAGGATGAGCAAAGCATATCGTTCATGCCAAAGCGCCAATATGTTCCGGCCATTCAGGAAGCATGTGCAGCACCCATCCCTCCCCGCCCTCCTCCGGCGCAAAGTGACGCTCCAGAAACTGACGCGCCGTAGCATTGCGACCGGTGTCCTGCCAGTCCGCCCGCAGCGGCTCCGGTGGCGGGTTTTTGGCCACCATCTGCGCCAGAAAGGCATCTTCCAGCCCCAGGCCAAAGACCCGGCAGGAAAGCACCATCTGCCGCAAGCGCCCTGACTGAATCAACGCAACGCCAACAATGCCATGTTCGGCAAAACGATCTGCCGCGCGCAAGATCCACAGTCGTCCACCGTCTCCATCAAAACGCCGCAGCTCCGCAGCGCTCCAACGCCGCCCCGTGGTATTGAATTGATTGGTGCGGTTGATGAGCTCCACGGCCCGGTCAAAAGCCTTGTCATCGGCATGAATCGAGCGAATCTCCGCCCGGAGTTGCAAATCCCGTAGGTAGCCCTCGCGATCGGATGCCGTGGCCGCCATCTGCTCGCGTTGGACTTTAGCCTGCAACAATTCGGTACGCTGCGCCGCCTCTTCGCTCAGCCGGGGAACCTGCGTGGGAACGCCGTAGATCAGCTCCATGCGCCAACGGTGTGGATCGCCGCTCAGAGTGCGCATCTGGGGAAAGGCGCGCTGCACCTCGGCAATCTCCAGTGGGTTGTCGTCAATGAACAGGGCATGCTCAGGCAGGATGTTGAGTTCCGCCAGAATCTCGCGGATATTCTCGGATTTGGGCCGCCAGTTAATACGAATACTGGCAAAATCATCCAGCCGCAGCCGCCCGTACCAGACCTTATCAAAATTGATGCGGGTTTGCGCGTCATCGTTCTTGGAACAGATGGCGAGCAGAATTCCCCGCTGCTTGCAGATTAGCAGTGCCTCAGCGTAGCCAATCGGCCAGCCCTCGGTATGATCACCGGGAACGAGCTCGTCCATCTCCGCCAGCACGCCCTTCCACAGGGTATTGTCCAGATCCGTGATGATCGCCTTGATGGGCTGCTGTCGATCCGCTGCCAATGCCTCCAGCATCGCCTCGATACGTGCAAATAATGCAGAGTAAAAAGCAGTTTTTTTCGTGTGACGCAGGCCAGCATGAGCAAAGCAAAGATCATAGCCGTCGTAAATCCGCAGATCTCCGTGGCGACGCAGAAGGTCGTTGGTTTCCAGATAAAAAACCCCATTCTGGCCAGTCGCAGTCACGCTCAAGTGATCGTTCAGGTCACGCGCCATGCGATAGAGACTTTGGGGACTGCGCGCCTGAAAGAGGCCGGTTTCGCTCGGCGGCGGCTCGACAAAGGAAGGCAGCAAAACCGGAAAACGACCATCTACGCCTTCTATCACGTTTTGCAGGAGCTCCCGCAATATTTCCTTGGCAATCGGCAAAGACTCCTCTGCTGGCAAAGAACGCAAGGCCAGCCGATCCGCGTCATGAAAACCCAACAGGCGTTGCGCCGCCTGCCCCATCACCGTGCGCAACGAAAGCGCCAGGATCAGCGCATCATAGGACTTCCCGGCGGGGATTTGTGGACGCTCATGTAAACCCGACTGATAGAGAACGTGCTCCACCTGCCAATCCGGGAGCGCTCCGCGGGCCAGCGCTTCGGCGATGCAGCCTCCCCAGAGGAGTATAGAAAAACCCCGGCTCGGCCTGTCACCTTGCTCCAGGGCAGCGAGAAAGGCTTGGTGGCTTGTGGAAGTCTTGGGTTGGCCACGAAGACCAACAGCCATCCAGGACACGCCCGGCAAGAAACGTTTCATTCTTTCCATCTTGCCGCGGCAAGACGATCGGCGCAAAGGACGTGTTCGAAAAGCCAAGTGCTCCCCGAGCGCCACAGCGAGTGAATGAAGATCGCCTCCCGGCTCATGTATGTCTCAGTGTCAGAAGTAGCGGTGCCAATGGTAACAAGAGCCAAGCATCGAGCATAGAAAGTACTGCGGCCTCATCCCTCCCTTCCCTCTGCGCAAAACTTCTTGCAGAATCAGGAGTATTCTCATCAGGTTCCGGAGTCTTCCGCACATGAGCACCCGCCACCAGTTGCCCATCGGCATCCAGACCTTTCGTCAGGTCCGGGACGAAGGCTGCTACTACGTCGACAAAACCCCCTTGATTGCGAAACTGGCCGAGGGTGGCAAGGCATTTTTCCTTTCTCGCCCGCGCCGCTTCGGCAAGTCGCTCTTTCTCGATACCCTGGCCGAGGCCTTTGCCGGCAATCGGGTACTCTTTGAGGGCGGCGAGGCGGCAATTGCCCTGGGCGCCGAGCCCAAGGCCGCCGATCGCTCGCGCCTGTACTTGGCCGATCATTGGGACT
>NZ_JBYCKU010000014.1:0-5075 GCF_057473545.1 Acidithiobacillus sp. TH-A67 | reverse complement strand
ACGAGGACGGCAGCGCAGAATATCTGATCACTCGCAACCTGCCGCTGACTCAGGCCGAATGGGATGGTGTCAGGGCGCTCATCGATCGCGCGGTGATTGAGGTATCGCAAGGCGTTCAGGGGCTAATGCTGTATCTGCGGGGCGCGGAGATGGACGTCGTAGAAGTGTCTCGGCGCGTAGGCTTGGCTGAGATAAATTGCAACGCAACAGAACGCTGGCCGTTACTGAGTTTTGTCGATCAGGATGAATACGGCATCTGGCTGGCTTTTCTGCCGCGTCAGTACACCAGTGCTTTCCATCTGGACCCAGGGCCAGATGGACATACACTAAGTCTGGCAGAGCAATTGGCCGCGGCGGCTGAGCATCCCCTGATTCCTCAGGGTGACGCGCACTTGGTTGTGTTTGCGGATATGGTCAATTCTGACTCTTGGACATTATCGACGTTGGCCTCTGAAATTTTGTTACAGCAAGGGCATTTGATGCTGCCAGCCCCCCTGCGGGAGCGGCCTAAGCAGGAATCAGACAAAGCTCGTGCGGTAGTTGATACTGATTTTGCCAGTCATATCGATGTTGGTTATTACGATGCATTTGCGTTGTTGCGGCCTGCCTACGCACGCCAAGTTGTGGCCTTGGCGCAGGATATATTGGCCTTCGATCCGCAGGCGGGTGGTGGTTTGTCTGTCGATGTTGGCAGCGGTTCCGGCGCGGCACTTATCATGCTGCTGGAGCTGTTGCCCAACTTGCATGTACGTGCGGTTGAGCCGGATGAAACGGCATTTGCGTATTTATGCCATAACACCAAGGATTTTTCGCGCGTTGTTTGCGAGCGGCAGAGTTTACTGGAACTCCAAGTAACAGATGCACCGGTGTCTGTGGTGACCTTGATCGGTTCTTCGCACCGCGTCAATACCGCCTTCCTGTTTCAGAAGGTTTGGCACGCCCTGGTCGATGGCGGAATCCTGTGCATTGCCGATGAGATACTGCCGTCGTTTTCCAGTCGGGAAGAGCGTAATAACGCGCTGGTGCGCCATCACTCGAACTATATTCTGGCGTCGATGGCGGAGATCGATATGTATGGTCTGGATCAGCACAAGAACGGAGAGACCGAGCTCTATAGGCAAACCCGGCAAGCGCTCACGCGGGCCGTGCTGGAGGCCCAATATGGCCAAACTGGTGCGGCAGTGAAGCGCTGCCGGGATCTGTATACCGAGTTGAGTGAAAAGCTTCCTCCCAAACAGCCAGCAAGCCCTATCGGAGCCTTTGTACGCTACTATTTTTGGGAGATTCAGGCGATGGTTGCCGGCTTCGATTACGAAATCGCGAGAAAGACTCATGTCAAGAGGCTGCTATCTTTGGCAAATGGATCCGGCTTCGATCTTTTGCGGCATCGTCAAGTGTATG
This sequence comes from Acidithiobacillus sp. TH-A67, assembly GCF_057473545.1. Classification (NCBI taxonomy): domain Bacteria; kingdom Pseudomonadati; phylum Pseudomonadota; class Acidithiobacillia; order Acidithiobacillales; family Acidithiobacillaceae; genus Acidithiobacillus; species Acidithiobacillus sp. TH-A67. The sequence goes on along the minus strand of NZ_JBYCKU010000014.1, from coordinate 3,674 downwards.
CGAGCACGGGTGTCGACGAATGGGATGGCGGAACGCATGTTTTTACGTTTCAAAAGCGCACAGCATCTTTTCTCAGCCGTTGAACTGGGCGGCTTCCTGGCAGGTATGATGGCAAGCTTACCGATCGCGGCAGGCTATTTACCGGTCGCGATTTCGTTCGGTTTGGTGGCTGTTGGGGCGGGTCTCAAGCTGATGACAGCGGTTGCGGTGTCGGCGTTGCTCTTCGCAGGTGCAAGTCAGTTTGTCCTGGTGTCGATGATGGTTTCAGGAGCCGGTTTTATCGTGTCGCTTGCGACCGTACTGCTGATGAATGTGCGCCACATTTTCTATGGGCCTGCGTTGCTTCGGAAGTTTACCCATCGGCCATTGCGAATGTGGCCGATATGCTTGTCGTTTGGATTGACCGACGAGGTGTTTGCGGCATCCCTCGCACGTCTGGAGCAAATTCCAGAGCAGCGGCGAGAGACCTGGTTTTTGGGGTTGCAGTTTGGTGCCTATGTTGCGTGGTTGGGTGGTACGGCGCTAGGTGCGGTTTCTGGCTCGCAATTCACACGATTGCCGAGTGTATTGCAACACGCCGTTCATTTCGTATTACCAGCGCTATTTATGGCCTTGCTGATAGAGCTTGCTTCCCGCGAGGTATTGCACGTGGTTACGGTCGCAGCGCTGACAACGGTAGTGGCACTTTTGCTCCTGCCTGCTGCGCAGGCCATACCCCTCGGTATGCTCATCGGCGCGTTGAGTGCTGTGTGGTGGCGGAGGTGCGCACGTGAGTGATACGACCATGATCATCATTGCTGCGGGGGTGGGCACCTTCCTGTTGCGTTATATACCGTTCCGCCATGCGCTGCGGATGAAGCCGCGCGCGCAGATCGAGACTCGGGGAGCTTGGAGGTTTTTTTTTACGTTCGTGGGACCTGCAGCGATCGCATCGCTGTTGGCGGCTTCTCTGGCGCCGGATATCAAGAGCGTTGGGCCGAGATTGTTCGCTGCGGTCGCAGGACTGACAATTGTCGTGCTGATCAAACGCGGTGTCGGTGGGTTCGCCGTGGCGACGTTGGCGGGTGCAATAGTCTACGGCTTGGCACGTACTGTGTTTGGGTACTGAAGCGCGCAGGTACCAGGGCTTTTTATGAACCGAAATAAGTCGGTAGTCCTCGGGCAGCTCTTCGTCAATAAGGCCCGTCTCCTGCGAGAAGGCGGACGGTGCTGCCAACACCAGCGCAGTGAACGCTGAAGACCGGATGGTCTTATTCACCGCGTCTAACGCCAGAGCTTAAGGCGCGGCGCGAAGCAGCGTCGCCTGCAACCCGTTGTTGGGCATTCACTATGCATTCATATACCGAATTGGGTTTTGGCCACCCTTTCCAACCGAAAAGCCGACATACTCATCACGAATTCCATCCGCAATCCTTCCCGAAAACTCCCACCTTCCCCTGTTTCCAAAGTCCGATGAATCTCGGGTCTGGTACTCAAGGGTTCCAGATGGATACCATTGGTCAATGCGATAGACTTCACGAACGATACCTTGGTAGACGGCTATTGCATATTCGGCCTTGTTTCTGCGTGGACCAATAACCCAAATTCCACAAGTGGCTTCATAGAGTTCTGAGGAGGTCATATTGCTTCGATAGAGTTTATTTATCGTGATAAGACCTTGTGCCGGACCTCTACTGGTTTGGCTTTAAGCATAGTGATGACCTCTTGGGATGTAATTCGACCGAAGCTGTGCTCGTGGTAACCCGCAACGCGATTAGTCAGTTTTTCCTTGCCGATGAGATCTAATGTAGAATGGCTCTCCATTGCGCGGGTCAATATAAACGTACACATATGATTTGATTATCGCAGCGATTTTGTCGGATACCCTCATGTCTCATGACGCCCAACGTCGAAGCTCAGAGGTTTACCGCAACTGCTGCATAACCGCCCCTTCCGCATTGGATCAAGCGGCCTCATGTTGCAAGGATTCGTAGCCGATGCAGGCCAGCCAAATCGTCTTTGGTATGGGTCTCACTCCACTTTTATAGTAGGCAATCATACGGCGGGTCATACCAATAGCCTGGGCGGCCTGACTTAGACTGAGCTGATTCCGCTCCATCCAGCCAGCGAAGTCTTCGCGGGTGGGCAGGCCTACCTGCTGGCGACCGAGGCTATACAGTTGGTCTGCCCCCAAATCCAGCCCGCCTGGCCAACTCAGGCCATCTCCCCAGTCATCGCTCTGAGCTTGTGCAAAAATCGCCGGATCGTGGAGGGCGGCAAAGGGGTCTCCTTCCCGCTTGAGTCCAATAATGCTGCTCAGATCGGTCACAAAGGTCTCTCCAGTCGACCATTCGATGATGATCTGTAATGGCCCGGTGATCTCGATCTTGCGAATTTGTGGTGCATGGCTCATGGATTCAGCCTCCGGTATTCCGCTAGCAACATCTCTATGATGCGCCGCTATCCAAGTGCGTACGGGAACCAACCGCTTCCTTGGCGTCTAAAGGCTGAGAGCAACTCCCCAGTTTCGGTGGCCAAGGATACCCGTGATCCATCCCGGAATTGAACGTGGACGTGAGGCAACGGATGAGGCTCTCGACCGTTGATGCGGGCACGCCAATCATCCACCGGGGGATACGTTGTCATAGGATCAGGATAGAGCATCTATTGCACTACCTCAAGGGGTGGTCACCGCCTTTAGACGCTAATGGCAGACGAATCTGGACGGCTCAGACCTCTTGCAACTTGAGAGGACGTTTTTGGCCGATGATCTTTTGCTTAGCGTCGATTCAGGCCGCGCTTTTGCAAAAATTCCCGCATGTGTGGGCGCGCTTCACGACCCACCAAGCCGGCTACTTGTTGCGACCAGGAGCTATCCTTGCTGTTGCTGCTACGTTGCCCGTAGTACGCACGCATCTCTTCGTCATAGGCAGCAATCCCATCCTCCTCGGTGCTGGCGTCGTAGTGGTCTTTCTTAAGTACGACGGACAGCGGCAGGCGCGGCTTAACCTCAGGGTCCTGCGCGGGATAGCCCAGGCAGAGTCCGAAGACCGGATAGGCCTGCGCCGGAATACGGAGAAGGTCGCTGATTTCCTGTGGGTGATTGCGCACGGCGCCGATATAGCAGGTGCCCAATCCCAGGGATTCCGCAGCAATCACGCAATTTTGCGCGCAGAGCGCGGCATCGATGGTGGCAATCAGAAAATGCTCCGTCATTCCGTCGACGAAGGCTGTGCCTTGGCGTTCACAAATGTGTTCCGCCCGGTGCAGGTCGGCGCAGAAGAGCAAAAAGATCGCGGCAGTACGGATCTGGTCCTGATCTCCCGCGAGCTGGGCAATCTGCGCCCGGAGATTATGATCATCGACCTGAATCACGGAGTACGCCTGGATGTTGCTGGAACTCGCGGCCGCCTGGCCACAGCGTATAATCTGCGCTACCACGGCGTCCGCGACCGGCTCGGGACGAAACTGACGGATGGAGCGATGCGCCTGCAGAAGGGAAAAAACATCATTCATGCTATACCTCGAAAGTCAACGAAGAGAGACAGTGCGATTGAGCCACCAGACCGTACCGTTCAAATAAAAGGCCACGCAGAGTCAGAGCAGGTACGGGAGCATGAGAATACCGGCAACGGATTCGATTTGGAAAAATAGTATGGGTAAGTATGACCACCTTGCCTCCCGGCAACCGACGG
>NZ_JBYCKU010000013.1:0-19854 GCF_057473545.1 Acidithiobacillus sp. TH-A67 | reverse complement strand
GTGGCGGTGAACAAGATCGACAAAGCAGGTGTGGACCCGGACCGGATTCGCCAGGAACTGGCGCAGCAAGACGTGCTGCCAGAAGAGTGGGGCGGAGATACGCAGTTCGTCAACGTCTCGGCCAAGCAAGGGCTCCACATCGATGCCCTTCTGGATGCCATCCTGTTGCAGGCGGAGCTTCTCGATCTGGAGGTGCAGAGTAATGGGCCGGCCAAGGGTCTAGTCATCGAATCTCGGTTGGATCGCGGGCGTGGTGCGGTGGCAACGGTCCTCGTGCGCCAGGGAACCCTGCATGCCGGTGATATCGTGTTGGCCGGTGCCCAGTATGGTCGCGTGCGCGCCCTGATCAATGACGGTGGTGTGCAGGTAGAGGAGATCGGGCCTGGCCTGCCGGCGGAGATTCTTGGACTGAGTGATGTGCCGCAAGCAGGTGACGAAGTGCTGGTGATGACCGACGAGCGCAAGGCACGCGAGGTTGCCCTGTTCCGTCAGGGCAAGTTCCGCGATGTGCGCTTGGCGAAGAGTGCCAAAGGCAGTTTGGAGAGTCTCTTCGAGGCCGCCAGCGAGGGCGAATTGCAGCAACTCAACCTGCTCATCAAGACCGATGTCCAGGGTTCTGCCGAGGCCCTACGCAGCACCCTTGAGGGGCTTAGCACCAATGATGTCCGGGTGCGGATCATCCATTCCGCGGTTGGCGGCATTACCGAATCCGACGTCAATCTGGCGCATGCCTCCGGTGCAGTCATCATCGGCTTCAATGTGCGCGCCGAAGCGCAGGCGCGACGCCTGATTGAGCAAAGCGGAGTGGATGTGCGCTACCACAGCGTCATCTACGATGCAGTGGATGAGGTGAAGGCGGCGATGACCGGCATGCTGGCTCCCGAGATTCGCGAGCAGATCATCGGTCATGCCGAGGTGCGCGAGACCTTCCGGGTGCCGCGCGTTGGTACCATCGCTGGTTGTATGGTGACGGATGGGATCGTCCGGCGTAACGCCAAGGTGCGGGTGATCCGTCAGGCGGTGGTGATCCACACTGGGGAAATGGATTCGCTACGCCGCTTCAAGGACGACGCGCGGGAAGTCCGTGAGGGTTTCGAGTGCGGCATTGGCGTGCGTAATTTCAACGATATCAAGGTCGGCGACGTGATCGAGGCCTTTGAGACGATTGAAGTAGCACGTACTCTCTGAGGCACTACGGATGAGCACCCCGCATCAGCGCAGCTATCCGCGCAGCGACCGCATCGCACAACTTCTGCAGACGGAGATTGCCGCCCTGCTGCCCCGGCTGCACGGTCTGGCGGGCGTCGGCTTGCTGCCGAGCATTACCGAAATACACTTGGCGCCGGACTTGCGCCAGGCAACGGTGATGTTTTCGCTGATGGACGGCCCAGGGCGTGCGGATCTGGTGCGCGCGCACTTGCAAGAGGAAGCGGGGGAAATTCGCCAGATTCTTGGCAAAAAATTGCATTTGCGGCGTATCCCGCCATTGCATTTCGCCTATGATGTGCGCTTCGATCGTGACGCCGAGATGGCAGAACTCCTCGCGCATCTGCCGCCGGCGCCGGAGGATGAGGCATGAGCGCCTGCAGCGACGGGATTCTTCTGCTCGATAAGCCCGCGGGGATCAGCTCCAACGCGGCCTTGCAGCGTGCCAAGCGGATCATGGGCGTGCGCAAGGCCGGGCACACGGGCACTCTCGACCCCTTCGCTACCGGGTTGCTGATCCTCCTGTTTGGACAGGCAACCAAGGTCTCTGATTATTTGCTCAATGCCGACAAACGCTACCGGGCTACTTTGCAGCTAGGGCAAGAGACGAACACCGGAGATCGCGAAGGAGAGGTCGTGGCGAGTGGCAGCGTGGATTTTGATCAGACGCAACTGGATGTCGCCCTTTCCCGGTTCCGCGGGCGAATCTCCCAGATTCCCCCCATGTTTTCTGCCATCAAGCGCGATGGTCAGCCGCTCTACCGTCTGGCGCGCAAAGGGGTGGAAATAGAGCGCGAGGCGCGTAGCGTCGAAATCTACTCCCTTGATTTGCTCTCTTGGGTTGGTGACGAACTGGTACTCGACATCCATTGTTCCAAGGGTACCTATGTGCGCAGCCTAGCCCAGGATCTCGGGCGTCTGCTCGGCTGCGGTGCGCATATTCGTGAATTGCGACGGCTCAGCTCCGGCAGTTTTTCTATCGATGCTGCCTACGATCTTGACCGCCTCGCGGCGGCACGAGAGGCCGATCAGTGCCCGTTGCAGGCGATGGATCTGGCGCTGCAGGATTTGCCGGCGGTGACCTTGACGGAAAACACTGCATACTATGTTCGACAAGGCCAGGGGGTGGTGATTGCCCATGCCCCAGCTCCGGGCCGGATTCGCCTCTATGGACCGCAGGCACAGTTTTTGGGTCTAGGAGAGGTGATGGAGGATGGCAAGGTGGCGCCGCGTCGCCTGATGGGCGTAAACTAGGAATATTTTCCAGATTGATTGCGTAGGAGAAGTACAAGATGTCCCTGACTCGTGAAGTGAAGTCCGATGTGGTGAAGGCCTATGCCACGCATCCCAGCGACACCGGCTCGCCGGAAGTACAAGTCGCCTTGTTGACTACCCGCATTGAAGGTCTTTCTGAGCACTTCAAGGCGCACCACCATGATCACCATTCCCGCCAGGGCCTGTTGAAGATGGTCGGGCAGCGTCGCAAGCTGCTGGACTATCTCAAGAAAAATGACTACGAGCGCTATCGCTCTTTGATCGAACGTCTGGGTCTGCGTAAGTAATTCACCAACTTCGGGGAGAGTCTCTTGAGCATCGTGCGGAAGGAAGTGCAATTTGGGGGCCGGACGCTGGTCCTGGAAACGGGACGGATGGCTCGCCAGGCCGATGGCGCGGTGTTGGTCAGCAGCGGCGATAGTGTGGTGCTGGTCACTGCGGTAGGTCGGCGCGACTTGAAGCCAGGTCAGGATTTCTTTCCGCTGACGGTGAATTATCAGGAAAAGACCTACGCTGCAGGGAAGATTCCTGGCGGCTTTTTCAAGCGAGAAGGGCGCCCCTCCGAAAAAGAAACGCTGACTTCCCGTCTTATCGACCGCCCGATTCGTCCGCTCTTTCCCAAGGGATTTATGCACGAAGTGCAGGTGATTGCTACGGTGCTCTCGGTCGATGGCGAACAGGATCCCGATATCCTGGCCATGATTGGCAGCTCGGCGGCTTTGGCTGTTTCCGGCATTCCCTTTGACGGTCCCATCGGCGCCGCACGCGTCGGCTATCGGAACGGCGAGTATCTGCTCAATCCGAGCTTTGCGGAGCTGCAGGGCTCGGAGCTGGATCTGGTGGTGGCTGGCACGGAGTCGGCGGTGCTGATGGTGGAGTCCGAGGCCAAGGGTTTGTCCGAAAAGATCATGCTCGAAGCTGTCATGTTTGGCCACGCCAGCTTTCAGCCCGTCATCGCTGCCATCAATGAGCTGGTGGCGGCCACCGGTAAGGAGCGCTGGGATTGGCAGGCGCCCAGCAAGGACGCGGAGTTGCACGCCGCTGTGGTCGCCGAGGCGCGCGATGCGCTGCAAGCGGCCTATCAGCTGATGGAAAAGCAGGCACGCAGCAAGCGCCTGGAAGAAGTCCGTACGGCCACAGTCGCTGCTCTTGCAGCAGAGGACGCCAGCCGCGCCGATGCCGTGCGCGCTGCACTGAAATCGATCGAGACCGAGATCGTCCGCGGTCGAGTTCTCGATGGTGCCCCGCGCATCGATGGGCGCGATCGCTTTACTGTGCGTCCCATCAGTATCGAAGTTGGCGTGTTGCCCCGCACGCATGGTTCGGCACTCTTCACGCGCGGCGAAACCCAGGCCTTGGTGACAGCCACCCTCGGCACCAAGAGCGACGAACAGATCGTCGATGCCCTGCACGGTGAAAGTCGCGATCGTTTCCTGCTGCACTACAATTTTCCGCCCTTCTCCACCGGTGAAACGGGTATGGTGGGTTCGCCCAAGCGGCGGGAAATTGGTCATGGACGCCTGGCCAAGCGTGCCATCGCTGCGGTTCTGCCGCCCGAATCGGAGTTTCCCTATAGTCTTCGGGTGGTTTCGGAAATCCTGGAATCCAACGGTTCTTCCAGCATGGCATCGGTCTGCGGCGCCTCTCTGGCGCTGATGGATGCCGGTGTTCCTCTGCAGGCGCCGGTAGCCGGTGTGGCCATGGGCTTGATCAAGGAAGGCGAACGTTTTGCGGTCTTGACCGATATTCTCGGCGACGAAGATCATCTGGGAGACATGGATTTCAAGGTCGCAGGCACGGAAACCGGCGTTACGGCCTTGCAGATGGACATCAAGATCCAGGGCATTACCCGCGAGATCATGGCGCAGGCCCTGGAGCAGGCCCTGGCTGGGCGTTTGCATATTCTCGGGCTGATGAAGAACGTGCTGGAGCACGGGCGGGAAACCCTGTCCCAGCATGCGCCGCGTATCATCAATATCCGTATCAATCCGGATCGCATCCGCGACGTGATTGGCCCTGGTGGCAAGATCATTCGCGCGCTGACGGAAGAAACGGGAGCTACCGTCGACATTCAGGACGATGGACTGGTGACCATCGCATCCATCGACGGAGCTTCCGGAGAAGAGGCCAAGCGGCGCATTCAACTGCTTACCGCCGATGTCGAGGTTGGCGTGATCTATGACGGTAAGGTGGCGAAGATTATGGACTTCGGTGCCTTTGTCACGATTCTGCCTGGTCGCGATGGTCTGTTGCATATCTCGCAAATCAGCGCCGAACGCGTCAATGACGTGCACGATTACGTCAAGGAAGGACAAACAGTGCGCGTCAAGGTTCTGGAGGTGGACCGCCAGGGCAAGATCAAGCTGAGCATGAAGGATATCCCCCAATCCTGAGCCAGCACCCCTTGTCGCAGCGACTGCCGCTGGAGTGTCGGGAGTCGATGGATGACTCTTCCCTATCCCTGCAGCAGTTGCCCAATGGCATATGCTTTCTGAGTGAGAGGGTTCCGGGTCGGCGGCAAGTAGCGATCTCCGTCACCGCCCTGCGCGGCAGCCGTCATCAAAGACCGGAGGAAAATGGTTTTGCCCATCTCCTCGAGCATATGCTGTTCAAAGGAGCGAAGGGGAGCGACGCCTCGGCCATCAACCGTCTGGGTGAACGCCTGGGCGGTACGCTCAATGCCTTCACCGATCGCGAAACGGTCACCCTACACCTGACAGTATTGGCAGAGGATCAGGTGGCGGGTCTCGATCTGCTTGCCGACCTGCTGCTGGAACCCAGTTTGACGGCAGCAGACCTCGCCCTCGAGCGGACCGTGGTGGCGCAGGAAATTGCCATGGCGCAGGAGGACCTTGAGGATCATTTGCAGGAACTCGCGACCCAATCTTTCTGGGGAGAGGATCCGTTGGGCTGGCCGGTCCTAGGTAAGGCGAGTCTGGTGCGTAGAGTCAGTGCCCGGCGCTTGCGCGCCTTTCATCAGCATTATCTGGCGACCGCACCAATTGTGATCGTCGCGGTGGGCGCGGTGGATACGGATTCCCTGGCAAGGCAGGTGGAAAGCAGGTTTGCGCATCTGCCAGCGCGCCCTAACGTCAATGCGCTGGCGCTGCCCATGGCGAATTTTGCGACGCGGCAACGACGCTCCGCTCATGCCCGTCAGGCCCACCTGCTGTGGATGGCCCAGGCGAGCGCCTTCGCAGATCGGAATCACCTGATAGAGCTTTTCGCCAATCACATCCTCGGCGCGGGGATGGCGTCGCGTCTCTTTCAGGAGCTCCGGGAGCGGCGCGGACTCGCCTACCAGACCTATTCCCAGCTCGAAGCCCTTAGCGATACCGCGGAGTGGACTCTCTATGCGGCGGTGCCAGCGGATAAGTGTCGTAGTACCGAGAAGGCCATCGCCGGAATTCTCAAGGCTCTGATGCAGGATGGACCTAGCACTGAGGAAATGGATTGGAGTCGCGCCGGCCTGCGCAAGCAATGGCTGTTGGGTCAGGAGGATCTGGAAACGCGGATGGCGCGACGGGTGCGCCAGCTTGCCCAGGGTGGAAGTTTGAAAAGTGAAGAAGAAATCCTCGACTCGATTCAACAGGTTTCCGCAGTGCAGGTACAGGAAGTTTTTGCGCGCACCTGGGCACAGCGCCTGGAATGGACCATAGTCCCTGCCTGACTAGCGAAATCCATCTTTCCAGCGGCGTAAGGCGGCAAATACCTCGACGTCGGAGTCATTCCGGGCGCCGTGCGCGCGTGCGGCGCGGATCACGTCAGTTTCCCGGCAGCGGAGAAAGGGATTACTTTGTCGTTCTTCTTTTAGCGTGGAGGGCAGGCTCGGGCGATTTTGTGCGCGTAGCTGCGCTACCTGCTTTTTCCGTTCCGCGATCGTTGGGTTTTCCGGCTCGACCGCTGTGGCGAAGCGCAGGTTGCTCTCGGTATATTCGTGGGCACAGCAGATCCGTGTGCTGTCAGGCAGGGCGGCGAGCTTCTGCAGGCTTGTATACATCATCTGTGGATCGCCTTCAAAGATTCTTCCGCAGCCCGCCGCAAAGAGTGTGTCGCCACAAAAGGCATGGTCCTGCCAGAGATAGGCGATGTGGTCCAGGGTATGCCCGGGTACTTCCAGCACCTGTATCTTCTCGCCATCGATCTCGAGTGAACCCTCGGCGACGGGATGACTGAGCTGGGGAATCCGCGAACCGTGGCCGAAGACGGGAAGGTCATAGCGTTCTACCAGGGCCCCGACGCCGCCGACATGATCGGCATGGTGGTGGGTGCAAAGGATGGCCGTAGCGCGGAGCTGCTGGGATTCCAGGTAGTCTAGAACCGGCCGCGCGTCGCCGGGGTCGACGATCCACAAGCCACGAGCCGTGTGCACCAGATAGATGTAATTGTCCTGGAAAGCGGGAATGAGGGTCAGCATATAGGCTCCTGCTCCTGATCAAGGTAACATGCAGCCATGATCAGAACACAGCCCGTTCCTCATGCCTAGGGGGGTCGTTCCTTCTTCCCTGCGACAACGGCGGGCAGCGCGCTGGTGGACGGGCCGCAGTGGGCGCCTTTTGCTGGAGCGTGCTAGCGAAATCCTACCGCCCTGGATCGAGCGTTTGCACGCGGATACCGTACTGCAGCTGGGGCAGCCGGTCTTCTGGAATCCTCTGGAGACAGACAGATCCTGGATTTTGCTCAATGACGGCTTTGTTTGTGCAGCAGAAGGCTATGTCCAGGTTTATGGCCGTTGTGATGCACTACCTTTCGCTGATCTGCGTTTCGACCTGGTGCTGGTTCCTTTTTGTCTGACCCGCATGCCCGATACCCGACGCATTCTGGAGGAGTGCTGGCGCGTGTTGCGGCCCGAAGGCCACGTTCTGATCATGGATTTCAATCCCAGCGGGAGCCTTGGGATGCTGCGGCGCTGGCACCTCTGGCGTCGCGATCGCAGCTGGCCCTGGCGCGAGCCCTTTTTGCCATTGACGCAACTGCGTCGCTTGCTGGAGGAAATGGGTTTCGGTCTGCGCCAAGGGCGCTATTTCCAGTATACCGTTCCAGGATTTGGCCATAGCGCCCAATGGCTGGAGTTGGTCGGCGATCGCTGGTGGCCGGCGGGAGCCAATGCTTATATCCTGCTGGCGCAGAAGCGCGAGAATAGCCCCACTCTGGTGGGCCTGCTGCCCGCGCGCCAAAAGAAGCGGCGGCCGAAGCTGGCAACGGCAACGGCCAATCTACAATGTTCTGGGGAGTCTGATGGTGACTGAATCCACCCTGCGCCTGATTACCGATGGCGCCTGCCGTGGGAACCCGGGTCCCGGTGCCTGGGGTGCCTGGCTGCGCCAAGGCGAGCATGAGCGCGTGTTGTGGGGCTATGCGCCGCAGACCACCAACAATCGCATGGAGCTGGACGCGGTAGTGCAGGGCCTGCAGGCGCTGAAACGACCGAGCCGGATTCTGGTGCGCTCGGATTCGCAGTACCTGATCAAGGGTATGACCGAGTGGCTGGCGGGCTGGCAAAAGCGGGGCTGGCGTTCCGCAGGGGGCGCAGCAGTGAAGAATCAGGAACTCTGGCAGGCGCTCGCGAGTTTGGCGCAGGCCCACCAGATACGCTGGGAATGGGTGCGGGGGCATGCGGGTGACGTGGAAAATGAGGCGGTCGATGCCCTGATCAATCGGGTATTGGATCGCTTCGCCGGCGCTATACAAGAAGCGAGTGGGGAGGGTTGGCTATGAGGCAGATCGTCTTGGATACGGAAACCACGGGCCTGGATCCCAGCAAAGGGCATCGTGTCATCGAGATTGGTGCTGTGGAGATCATCGACCGTCGTCTCACTGGCAACAACTTTCATGTGTATCTGAATCCCGAGCGTCCCTGTGATCCCGATGCGGTGCGTATTCACGGTTTGACCGATGAGTTTTTGCAGGACAAGCCGCTCTTTGCCGATCTGGCGGAGGAATTTCTGGCCTATCTGGGGAGCGATGAGCTGATCATCCACAATGCGCCTTTTGATATCGGCTTTTTGTCTGCGGAGTTGGGACTGCTGCAACGGGGGAAATTGCGGAATCCGGTCATCGACACCCTCGTAGAGGCTCGACGCCGCTTCCCAGGGCAGAAAAATGACCTCGATACCCTTTGCCGACGTTACTTTATCGACAACAGCCAGCGCAGCCTGCATGGTGCCCTGCTGGACTGTGAATTGTTGGCGAAGGTGTATCTGGCCATGAGCGGTGGTCAGGTGGATATGGGCCTGGTGGATGCTGCGCCAACCGACGCGACGGGCAAAAGCAGGGTCCGCACTCTCCCCGCGGTTCGGCCGCAAGGGCGGCTGCGGGTCATCTCCGCCTCGCCCGAGGAAAAAGCGGCGCACGATGCCTATTTGGCGGGGATGGGCAACGCCCTGTGGGAGAAGGTCTAGTGCTCTCTCACTTGCGCTCGATGAGTTCGATACGGTAGCCGTCGGGGTCCTCGACAAAGGCGATGACCGTCGTGCCATGTTTCATCGGGCCAGCCTCGCGCACCACCTTGCCACCGCGTGCCCGAATTTGTGCGCAGGCAGCGGCAGCATCGTCCACCGCGATGGCGATATGCCCAAAGGCATCGCCAAGCTCGTAGCTGTCGACGCCCCAGTTGTAGGTGAGTTCGATGACGGCACCCCGGTCTTCTTCTTCGTAACCGACAAAGGCGAGAGTGAACTTGCCCTCGGGGTAATCCTTGCGACGCAGAACGCGCATTCCCAACACTTCGGTGTAGAAGGCCAGAGAGCGGTCGAGATCGCCAACCCGTAACATGGTATGCAAAATGCGCATGGGATCCTCCTAGCCTTGCAGGCGTTTTTCAATGCGCAGGCGCAGGGCGTTGAGCTTGATGAAGCCCTCGGCATCCTGCTGGTGATAGGCACCGGCATCGTCCTCGAAGGTGGCAATACGCGGATCGAAGAGACTTTGCTCGGATTTGCGGCCGACAACGGTGCAAGTACCCTTGTAAAGCTTAAGGCGCACTACGCCGGAGACCAGGCGCTGGGTCTGGTCGATGAGGGATTGCAAGGCGCGGCGCTCCGGGCTCCACCAGTAGCCATTATAGATGATGCTGGCATAGCGTGGCATGAGCTCGTCCTTGAGATGTGCGGCTTCCCGATCCAGAGTAATGGATTCGATGGCACGGTGCGCACGGAGCAGAATGGTGCCGCCGGGGGTTTCGTAGCAGCCGCGAGACTTCATGCCCACATAGCGGTTCTCGACGATGTCGAGACGACCGATGCCATGTTCACCACCAATGGTGTTGAGGTGGGCGAGGAGGGCGGCGGGCGGCAGGGCCTCGCTATCGATGGCGATCGGATCGCCGTGGGCAAACTGGATTTCGATATAGCGCGGCTGGTCCGGGGCCTTCTCCGGTGCCGTGGTCCAGCGCCACATGGATTCCTCGGCCTCGGCCCAGGGGTCTTCCAGAATCCCGCCCTCGTAAGAGATGTGCAGCAGATTGGCGTCCATGGAATAGGGTGATTTCTTGCCGTGGCGTTCGATGGGAATACCATGTTGCTCGGCATAGGCCAGAAGTTTTTCCCGGGAGTTTAGGTCCCACTCTCGCCACGGGGCAATGACTTTGATCTTGGGGTCGAGGGCGTAGGCGCCGAGCTCGAAACGTACCTGATCGTTGCCCTTGCCAGTGGCGCCGTGGGCGACGGCATCGGCACCCACTTCGGCGGCGATCTCCACCATCCGCTTGGCGATCAGCGGGCGCGCAATGGAGGTGCCGAGCAGGTATTCTCCTTCGTAGATCGTGTTGGCGCGAAACATGGGAAAGACATAGTCACGCACGAACTCCTGTCGCAGATCGTCGATGAATATCTCCTTCGCACCGAGCCGGGTTGCTTTGGCACGCGCCGGCTCCAGCTCTTCGCCCTGGCCGATATCGGCGGTGAAGGTGACGACATCGCACTGGTAGTGATCCTGCAACCACTTGAGGATGACGGAAGTATCCAGTCCACCGGAATAGGCGAGTACGACTTTCTTTACCATAATCAGACTCCTTGTTCGGCCAGGGGCCCAAAGCCCGCCAAAAATTCCATCAGTGCCTTTTGCGCGTGCAGGCGATTCTCCGCCTCCTCCCAGACCAGAGAGTGCGGCCCATCGATGACCTCCGCCGTGACTTCCTCGCCGCGGTGGGCGGGCAGGCAGTGCATGAACACGGCCCCGCTCCGCGCCTGAGAAAAGAGCGCGGCATTGACCTGGAAGGGCGCAAAGAGGGCGCGCCGCTCGGCATTTTCGGCCTCCTGTCCCATGCTGGTCCAGACGTCGGTCACGACCAGATCGACCCCGGCGACGGCGGCGCGCGCATCGCAGAAAATTTGCGTATGACTGCCATTTTCCCGTTCTGCGTCGGCACTGGGCTGGAAACCCTCGGGCGCGGCAATCCGTAATTCGAAGTCGAGAAGCTGTGCTGCCTCCATCCACGAGCGTGCCATGTTGTTGGCACCATCACCAATGAAGGCGACCTTCCGTCCGGACAATCCGCCCCAGAGCTCCTGCGCCGTCATCAGGTCGGCGAGGAGCTGGCAGGGATGATGGTCGTCCGACAAGCCGTTGATGACTGGTACCCGGCTGGCGCTGGCGAAGGTCTCGAGACCAGCATGGGAGAAGGTGCGGATCATGACCAGATCGACCATGCGCGACAGCACCCGAGCGGTGTCTTCGATGCTCTCGCCGCGCCCCAGTTGCGTGTCGCGGGGGGAGAGGAACAGGGCATGCCCCCCCAACTGCGCCATGCCGGTTTCAAAGGAAACCCGGGTGCGGGTGGAGGATTTTTCAAAAATCATCGCCAGGGTGCGCTGGGCGAAGGGGGTGTAATGCTCGCCAGCGCGTAGCATACGCTTTAGCTCGATGGCGCGCGCGAGCAGGCCCTGGAGTTCCGTACGGGAGAGATCCTGCAGGCGCAGGAAGTGGCGCACTGATTTCATGCTTCCTCCTGCAGAAGCTTGGCCAGGGTATCGACGAGCAGATCGATCTCGGCAGGTCCGAAGATGAGGGGCGGCAGCAGGCGGATCACCCGTCCGGCCGTCACATTGAGCAGGACACCTGCACCCAGGGCCCGGCGCACGAAATCCTTGGGTTCCTGGCGCAGGACGATGCCGACCATCAGACCCAGGCCGCGTACTTCCTCCACCGCCGGGTGTCCACGGAAACGCTCGCGCAATCGGCCTTGTAGGAGCTCCCCCATGGCGGCGGCATGCGCGGGGAGGTCTTCCGCTTCCATGGTCCGTAACACCGCGCGGGCGGCGGCGCAGACCAAGGGGCCGCCGCCAAAGGTACTGCCATGCTTGCCCGGACCGAAGAGATCGGCGGCCGCTTGGCGGGCGACGATAGCGCCAATGGGAACGCCGTTGCCTAAGCCCTTGGCCAGGCAGAGTACATCGGGCAGCAGGTCTTCCTCATGCTGAAAGGCGAAATAACGCCCGCTGCGGCCGATGCCGGTCTGCACTTCGTCGCAGAGAAGGAGGGCTTGGTGTTCGTCGCAGAGCGCGCGCAGCCCACGCAAAAAACCGGCAGGAGCAGGGCGTACCCCGCCTTCGCCCTGTACCGGTTCGACGAGTACGGCGACGATATCGGGATCGGCGCTGAGCATACCCCGCACCGTTGCCAGATCGCCGTACGGGGCGCGCACGAACCCCGCCACCAACGGAGTAAAGCCTTCCTGAATCTTGCGATTGCCGGTAGCGGTGAGCGCCGCCAGGGTGCGACCATGGAAAGACTGGGTAAAGACCAGGATCTTGGGTTCGGCAATACCGCGCGCATGGCCATGCAGGCGGGCGAGCTTGATGGCGGCTTCGTTGGCCTCGGCGCCACTGTTGCAGAAGAAGACGGCATCAAGGCCACTCAGGCGACACAGATCATCGCTCAGGGCCGCCTGTTCGGGGATCTGATACAGATTGGAGGTGTGCAGGAGTTTGCCGGCCTGTTCCTGCAAGGCAGTGGTTACCGCCGGATGACTATGGCCCAGGCCGCAGACCGCAATCCCCGCTAGGGCATCGAGATACTTGCGCCCGGATTCATCGTAGAGCCACACCCCCTCGCCGCGTACGAAGGCGACGGGCAGGCGAGCGTAGTTATTCATCAATGCCATCAGGATGCCGCCTTTTCCAAACCGAATGCACTGTGCAAGGCGCGCACGGCGAGCTCCAGATATTTTTCGGCGATGACCACCGAGATCTTGATTTCCGAGGTGGAAATCATCTGAATGTTGATGTTTTCCCGGGCCAGGGCAGCAAACATGCTGGCGGCGATGCCGGCGTGGGAGCGCATGCCTACCCCCACCGCCGACACCTTGACGATGCCGGTGTCGCCGCGCACATCTTCGGCGCCCAGTTCGTGGGCAACGTCGCGCAGGATGCCCATGGCGCGCTCGAAGTCGTTGCGCTCGACGGTAAAGGTGAAGTCGGTTTTCCCATCCTCAGAGATGTTTTGCAGAATGACATCAACGTTGATGTTGG
Organism: Acidithiobacillus sp. TH-A67; assembly: GCF_057473545.1. Lineage (NCBI taxonomy): Bacteria > Pseudomonadati > Pseudomonadota > Acidithiobacillia > Acidithiobacillales > Acidithiobacillaceae > Acidithiobacillus > Acidithiobacillus sp. TH-A67. The sequence goes on along the minus strand of NZ_JBYCKU010000013.1, from coordinate 6,904 downwards.
CCGCTGAGATCGGACCGAGGATGGCAGAGGCGATGCCCGGACGATCGGGAACGGCGACGACGGTGATCTTGGCCTCATTGCGGGAGAAGGCGATACCCGATACGCGGGGGGCTTCCATACAGTTTTCCTCACTGGTAACAAGGGTGCCGGGGCCATCGGCAAACGAAGAAAGCACGCGCACCGGCACCCGGTAATTCATGGCAAATTCTACCGAACGGGTCTGCAGGACCTTGGCGCCTAGACTCGCCATTTCCAGCATTTCCTCGTAGGTGATGCGGTCCAGGCGGCGGGCCTTGCTTTCCACCCGCGGATCGGTGGTGTAGATGCCGTCGACGTCGGTGTAGATGGCGCATTCATCGGCCTGTAGAGCAGCGGCCAGTGCCACGGCGGTGGTATCCGAACCGCCCCGCCCGAGGGTGGTGATGTCACCGTGCGGATTGATGCCCTGAAACCCGGCGACAATCACCACCTGCCCGGCGGCCAGGGCTGAGCGCAGGCGGGTGCCGTCGATGCGTTCGATACGCGCCTTGTTGTGCGCGCTGTCGGTCTCGATGGGTACCTGGCTGCCGGTGAGCGAAACCGCCGCCTGCCCCTTGCTGTGCAAGGCCATCGCCAGCAGCGCGATGGTGACCTGCTCGCCGGTACTGAGCAGGGTATCGAGCTCGCGGGGATGCGGCTGCGAATCGATCTCGCGCGCGAGCTTGAGCAGGCGGTCGGTCTCGCCCGACATCGCCGACACGACCACTACCACATCGTGGCCAGCGGCTCGCGCCGCCAATACCCGATCTGCTACAGCCTGAATCCGTTCAATGCTGCCGACGGAAGTGCCGCCGAATTTTTGTACGATGAGCGCCATAATCTGAGGAATGCCGTCAAAGGGCGAATGATAAAGGCAGATTCCCGGGCTGTATAGGGTGATGCGTTTGGTTGGGGGCGATCCGAACCGCGGATTTCTGTGCTAAGGTAATGCTGCTATGCCAATCCCGACGCCCTCTCTCGAACTCTTGGAAACCTTCTGGGCCGTGGCCGAAACCGGTAGTGTCAGTGCTGCCGCAAGGTTGTTGCATCGCAGTCAGCCGGCGATTAGTGAGCGCCTGCAGCGGCTGAACGAGATTCTTGGCGAGGCCCTCTATCTGCCCAATGGTCGCGGCGTGCGTCTGACTGCTGCCGGCAAGGCCTATCTGGCATCCGCGCAACGTCTGATGGAACTGAAAGTGGAAGTCGCGGAAATCGCCTACCGACGATCTCACCTGCAGGAGGGTGCCTTGCGGATCGCAGCGACCAACACCATCGCCAACTATTTTTTACCCCAGCATCTGGTGGCCTTCCGCCGTGACCACCCGGAAGTGGAAATCATCATGAAGGGCGGGATTAGTGACTGGTCGCAAAACGCTCTACTCGATTGGGATCTGCTTTTCATCGAGGAGGGCAGCGAAGAAGTTCCTCTACCCCGGACCTACCAGCTACACCCCTGGTTGCAGGATGAGATTCTGACCATCTTCCCGTCCGATCACCCTCTGGCGAGCCGGCTAGAGCTGACGTTGGAAGATCTCTTGGCATTTCCCATCGTCTGGCGCGAGCTGCAATCCGGGGTGCGCGCCAGGGTGCTACAGGAGTTTGCGCGGCTGGGTCTGCAAGTCCCGATCCGGCTGGAAGTGAACGGCGTCGAAGCGATGGGTAACGCCGTCGCCGCAGGCCTCGGTGTCGGCTTCATCACCCGCACTGCACTGCGTCATCGACCCGATTGGCAGGTCGTTTCCCGGCGTCTGCCAATGCCCCAAGGCATCCACTGGACGCTCTATCTGGCCGTGCCGGAACCCGCTTATCAGTCCCGTACCTTGGCGGCTTTTTTACGGCAGATCGGTGTAGAGCAGCACACAGATGTCTGATCCCGATCTGGCGAGGCTATTGCAGGAGCTGAAATCTTGTTCGCTCTGCGCTGCTAGCTTGCCCAACGCACCTCGCCCAGTATTGCAAGTTCATCCCCAGGCCAAAATCCTGATTGCCGCTCAGGCCCCTGGTCGCTACGCCCATGCCCATGCTCTACCTTTTGCCGACCAAAGCGGCGACCGTCTGCGGGATTGGCTGGGGGTCAGCCGGGAGGAATTCTATGATTCCCACCTGTTTGCCCTGCTGCCCATGGGATTTTGCTATCCCGGTAAAGGCCGTTCTGGTGATCTACCGCCGCGACCGGAATGCGCTTCCCGTTGGCGTGCTTCCCTTCTGGCACAGTTGCGGCAGGTGCAACTCACCTTGGTCATCGGTCAGTACGCACGTCGATATCATCTACCAGACAGTCCAGGATCCTTGCAGCAACTGGTGCGTAACTGGCGGCACTATGCTCCCTTTGTTTTCCCGCTGCCGCATCCTAGCCCACGCAATATCCTTTGGTTACGGCGCAATCCGTGGTTTGCGGAAGAGGTCCTCCCGGCACTGCGCGAGCGGGTCGCGGAGGTTTTGCGCTCCTGATAAGGTCCTGGGCTGTATGAATCTGACCTGTCTAGACATGACAATAACGTCCTCGCTTCGGCCTGCGAAAGCGACGAACAGGCCAAGGGCAACGTCATGGGAGACCTGCAGATTGTCGAAATCGGAAACTTTTAAAGAGGCCCGTTCATCCGGGCCCAAAATTGCCGATAGTCATCTGTTATCGTTAAATTAGATATATTATATCAATCTAATCGATTTGTTCGATAACTCTGGCGTTGCTAGGATTGCCCGGTTTTTCACGAAACCGGGAATACGATGCTCTACGTCCTGCGCGCCCGCAGTAGCCAAGGTCAAGCGGCGCCGTTTCTTGCGACGAATCTGGCGGTTGGCCTTGCGCATTTTTTGGTGCTCTTCAACGCTGGTGCCTATTTGCCGATGATTCCCTATATTGCCGGGAGTCTGGGGCGTGCGCCGATGTATGGTGACTGGACCCAGGATCTGTATTTTCTGTTCCTGGGGCTGGGGCTGCCTTTGGCACGCTGGGTCAGCGGCCGCTGGGGGGTGCGGGATGGCCTGCTGGCCTGTCTGGCCGTCCTACTGATCAGCTCTGCAATCAATGCCAGTACCTCCAATTACAACTTCTTCCTGTTGGCGCGCATCTTTTCGGGATTAGCCGGCGGGCTCAGCATCCCTCTCTCGCTACAGTTGCTGCTGCGTCATTACCATGAAGATCATCGCAGTAGCGGGCTCTTTCTCTGGGGATTTGCGGCGATTACCCCCTTTGCCTTGGGTCCATTCATTGGTGGCTGGATTGCCGATGCATGGGGATGGCGTTGGCTCTTTTATCTCAACCTCCCGGTGCTTTGGGCCAGTATTTTGGGAATTCTCTTCTGGGAAGCCCCCTCGCAGCGGGGCGCGGCCCGCATGGATTGGCCGGGATACGGACTCCTGTGCTTCGGTCTTTTGGCGTTGCTGATGGCCTGCAACCTAGGCAGCAAAGACGACTGGTGGCGTTCGGGAGAGTTCCGTTTCTTGTTTGTGGCGGGGGTTGTGTTGCTGGGCGCCTTCTTTCAGTGGCTGCCGCTGGCGGAGAAACCTGTTGTCGATTACCGATTGTTTCGCCAACGAAACGTCCTGCTGGCAAGTCTGGGCATTTTTCTGACGGCTCTGGCCTTTCAGGGGAGCCTAGCCTTGCTCATTGTGCAGTATCAGTTGAGTTTTGCGTACAGTGCTCGTGCCATTGGTCAGGTTCTCCTGAGCTTGGCTCTGTTTGCGCCACTCAGTGCCTGGTTGAGTCACTGGATTCTCGGACGCTTCGATCCGCGTCCCTGGGCGGTATTGAGCATGCTGCTGCTTGCGGTCGGTGCTTTTTGGCTCTCTTCCTACGATCTTCCCGTTTCCCCATCGGCTCTCGCGGGTCCACCGACCTTGGTCGGGCTGGGGCTTGGGGGTGTTTTCGGCTCTTGGGCACGCATCGGTGTCTGGGGTCTTGCGGGCACGAGTGAACAGGAAGCGGCCATGCTGCTCAATTTACTGCGTAGCAGTGGTCAGGCCCTGGGGATCCCTCTGGTGGCCGCCCTCTGGGAGCGGCGCATGGATTTGTTTCGCCATTTTCTGGTGGAGGATCAGGGGAGCAATCTGGCAGCTTGGCACGCAAATCTGGCGCAGTTTCGCATCGTTCTGGGAGAGTCTGCGGCCCAGAAGGATCTGGCGGAACAGGTACATCTGCATGCCGCCATGCTCGCCTTCAACGAAGTTTTTTATTGGGCGGGCTGGATCTTTGCCGGGCTCGCTTGCTGGAGCCTCCTGGCGAAGAGACCTCGTCCCAGCGGCGAGAGTCGTATCGAAAAGTTGGCCGCCGTGGAGTTGGTGGAGCCATGAGGCGCGGCGTATCGATCTTGGCTTTGGGCCTTTCGGCAGCGCTTCTTGCGGCCTGTGCCCGCCTGCCGGAGCATTTGCCGCAGAACCCCACATTCCAGCCGCAAAAGCTGGCATTTGCCGGTGCCCGGCATCCGTCGCCCTGGCCGCGCCAGGATTGGTGGCAGGCGGCCCATGCTCGGCAGCTCGACCGTCTCGAGACGATGGCGTTGCAGCGCAGTCCCGGCTTGCGTGCAACGGCAGCGCGTGTGCTGTATGCCCAGGCCCAAGTCCTGCGCATCCATGCCGGATTGCTACCGCATTTTGCCGCGGGCCTGTCCCTTACCCAGCAGTATTTTTCTGCCAACGGCCTGCATCTGCAGGCCAACGGCACGAGTAACCTCTACGGCGAAGTCGATCCCCTGCTGGTCCATGATCACGTGGATCTCTGGGGACGGGATCGGGATCTGGTGGAAGCCGCCCGCGGCGAACTGGCCATGACTCAGGCCCAGGAAGCCGATGCCCGCTTGTTGCTGAGTACCGCCGTGGCCGTCCACTACTTCGCCTTACAGGGAGAGGAAGCCCTGCTGCAGAGAGAAGTCTCTTTGCAGAAATGGCAGAAGGGCGGTGTGGCGATTGCACAGGCGGCCTTCGCCAGTGGCTTGCAGCCGGCAACTGCGGTCCAGGAGAGCCGCATCAGCGTGCAGCAGTCGGCGGAGCGGATCGCAGAAATCCAGTCGACTATCGCTGCCGAACGGCATGCCCTGGCCGCCCTTTGTGGCCTTGGGCCGGATAGCCGTAGTACCGCAGCGACGGGCCAGCTGCGGGACTCGACCCCAGTACCGGCGCTGCCCGCCGATTTGCCCATGAGTCTGTTGGGTCATCGCCCGGATATCGTCGCCCGACGCTGGGCGGTGGAAGCTGCGGCGGCGCAGGTGCGGGCGGCGCACGCGGCCTTCTATCCCGATATCAACCTGAATCTGCTGGCGGGCTGGAACAGTATTCATCTGGCCGACCTCTTCGCCCCCGGGAATTTTGCCCATGCCTTCGGGCCAGCCATCACCCTGCCCATTTTCGAGGGGGGCGCCTTGCGAGGAAATCTGCGTGCCGAGAATGCCCGATTCCTGGCTGCCCAGGACCAATATCAGGAGCAGATCCTCACCGCCCTGCGTCAGATTGCCGATCTCCTGAGCGTTCGTAAGCATCTGCAGACGCGGGAGGCGGCGCTGAAACAGGCATTGCAGGAGCAGCAGGCGCAATGGCGTTTGCAGGAGGCATCCTGGCAAGCTGGCCTGAGCGATGGCGCGCCGAGAATTGCTGCACGGGTAAAAATTCTGCAACTGGAGGAGCAACGGATTTCCCTGCGCATAGCCGCCTGGCAGAACTGGGCGCTACTGGAGTCCGCCCTGGGGGGTGGCTATTTGACGGACAAAAAGCAGAGTTCTCATGACGAAAGAAAAAAGTGATTATTCGCCAGCGTCGGCGCGCAGTCGGCGGAATTTTCTGATTTTTTTCCTGTTCCTGCTCTTGGCTCTGGGAGCTTGGGGCGCATGGTGGTTTTTTGTCGGTAGTCGCCGCATCAGTAGCAACGATGCCTATGTGACGGGAAACCTCATTCCCGTTCAGGCCCAGACTGCTGGGACCATTCGTCGGGTCTTCGCAGAAAACACCGAATATGTCCATGCCGGACAGATTCTCGCAACGGTACAGGGAGATCGCAGCACTTTGGCCTTGCACCGGGCAGAAGCGGTGCTGGGACGAACGGTGCGCGCCTTGCGCCAGGAATTTTCTGAAGTGCGCAAAAGTCAGCAAATCCTGCAGGCTGAGGAGGCACAGTTGGCAAAACTGCAGGGCGATCTGGCCCGGTACCAGATGGCACGGCAGGGTGATGCAGTATCCAGCATTCAGATCAGCAATACCGAGGCGGACATCCGCGCGGCCGAGGCGCAGATCGGTGCCACCCGCGCGCAACTGGCTGCTGCCAGGGCCCTGGTTGGCGGTACGACCCTGCAGAACAACCCCAAAGTGCGCGCCGCCGTTGTGGCGCTGGAGCAGGCCTACGTGGCTTGGGCGCGACGCGATTTCCGGGCCCCGGTCAGCGGCTATGTCGCACAGCGTGCTGCCTATCCTGCCTTGATGATCCATCCGGGCGAACGACTCTTTACCATCGTTCCCTTGCAGGATCTCTGGGTGGTGGCCAACATCAAGGAAACAGACATGGCCCATCTGCATCCTGGGCAAGCGGTGCGACTTACCAGCTACTATTATGGCAGTCGCGTCGTTTTCCATGGGGTCGTACAGGGACTGCTGCCTGGAGCGGGTAGTGCCTTTGCCATCCTGCCGCCCGAGAATGCCACCGGTAACTATATTCACATCGTTGAACGGGTGCCGGTGCGAATCTCATTGTCGGCGCGAGAGCTCGCGCGACATCCCTTGCGTCCGGGGCTGTCGATGCAGGTTTACATTGACATGGCAAAGCAGCACTCTCGTAGCGTTTTGCAGCCCCTGACGCAAACGCCCTTAGAGGGATACCAGACCAACCTGTATAACGGTGAGCTCGCCAAGGCCAAGGCCTTGGCAGCGCAAATCATCGCTCAGAATTCCTGAGCAAGGAGAC
>NZ_JBYCKU010000012.1:0-90799 GCF_057473545.1 Acidithiobacillus sp. TH-A67 | reverse complement strand
GAAGGGAAGACTACCCTGCCCAAGGACGCACGGATTCGGCTCTTTGTGCGCGAGCCCGGCCAGCTTGCGCGAATCCTTCCTGGGCTACAGGCCTGGGCGGCAGCCGATGCCCTGGGCATGAATGTAGCTTGTGATAAACCGGGTGTATGCGAGCATTGGCGTCAGTATCCCATGCCCATCACCGCCTATCGCCTGCCCTTGCCGAAAATCACCACCCCCGTACCAGCGCTGGGGCGCTTCCGGCAATGAAGAGGGGAGGCGATATGTAGGGAAAAAAGCCTTCCTGCTGTCAGGGAGAAAAATGTATGCCAACGCTTTGTAAACGTTTATGGCAGGCAAGCATGAGCGCCAACCAATATCCGAGTAATAGGTTGGTTAATCAAATGGTGAGTATTTTCAGGTTATTTATAATCGCTAGGTGTGCTTTCCTTTTCGTCTCTTGTACGGCGTAGAAAGCTCTTTCTGGCCGAGCGATAAAGGCATGGGCACGCAGGCTGTAGAAATATTGAAGCGATCGCCGCAGCGCGCCGAGCAGTGCGTGCGAACGCACTGGTACTGGCGCACGACTGTGTTGTTCCTGGTGGGGATATTCGCCGGCGACTCTGCTTTTACTAAAAAAGCTTGGCCCGTATCGACGTCCCTAGGATTTTTTCTGATGCTCGTCCAAATGCCTCTGCAGCTCCTCGGCGCTGGTATGGGTGTAGTCTTTGGGCACACTCAAAAGGATGGCCGCCTGGCTGGGTCCATCCAGCGCCTCGCGCAGCAGGCCGAGAAATTCGGGTGAGGCAACCAGAATCAGTGCCTCGAATGCACCTTGCTTGCGTTCCTCGTTGAGGAAGCTGCCCAGCTTGGCGGCGAAATCCTGTTTTTCATTTTCCTTGGGGCTGTTCTGCGGCTCGATGGCCGGGCGAGCGCCGTGGGCAAAGCTTTGCTGACTGCGACCAGCGGCGCTGTCGGCGATCAGATCCGCAGCGTGTTTGCGGCTGTCCTCGTGGCTCCAGGCGCGCAGATATTCCGGCATCTGCAGCGGGGTATGCCGCTGGTAGAGCTTGGCGCTGCTGGCATTGGCCACCAGGATCCAGGTTTTGGCTCCCATATTTTCTCCCTTTGTGTATCCGCTAACTCTCTCATCCTTACCGCAAGTCCTCTGGTTCGTCGTATTCATAACGAGGTGTTCCGCCTGCGCTGGGCACGGGATCGGGTAACAATTTCCGTAGTTCCGCACCCGCGGCGCCAACGATTTTCGCGTTCTTGTCCAGTTGCGCTGCAATTTCCTGCGCTTCTTCCATGCTCATCTCCAGAGTCGTACTCTCTGCATCTTCACGAATGATCTTCATACGGGCCTCCTCAATCAAACACGCCTTTCGGTTGCTGGAAATGGTCGTCGATACGGTAGTCCTGCTCACCAAGCAAATAGGCCATATCCAGCGGGACAGCGGAAAACTGCTCGGCATTTTTGATGATCGGCTCGACGATCTTGTTGAGGTCTTTCTTGGCAAATTCGATACGCAAGGTATCGGAGGGAGATTCTACCAATTTCATGGGCAATGCCTCCTTTCTGTCTGACACAAGATAAGTGTAGTACAGCGTGTCCGGAACTGTGTTCGTGGATTGACGCTATCTCAGGCTAGTCGTTGGTTCCACAAGACGATGGCCGGGCTGGTATGCTCCCAGCCTAGTCGGGAGATGCTGGCGGCATCCAGATGTAAATGGTCGCCAAATTCCAGACCCAGCCCCAGCCAGCAACAGGCAAGGGCGCGCAGAATGTGGCCGTGGGCAAAGCACAGGACATGTTCGTGTCCTGCATCCGCCCAATCCTGGAGCAGTTGCCGGCAGCGCTCCTGCACCTGTTCGCCGCTCTCGCCCTCGGGCGCGCCGCAGCGAAAGATGGTCCAGTCGGGATTTTCCTGATGGATTTCCGGGGTGGTTTTGCCCTCGTAGCGGCCGTAGCGCCACTCGTGCAGGGCCTCGTGGGCCTCCGGCGCGAAGCCGGCGAGCACGGCGGTGTGCCGCGCCCGTCGCAGCGGGCTGGTGTAGATCCCGTCAAAATGGTGTTCTCCCTCGGCAAAGTGGGTCCACAGGGCCTTCGCCTGTTCCCGCCCTTCCTCGGTGAGATCGATATCCGTGCTGGAGGTGTGTTGCCCGCTTTTCGACCATTCCGTCTCCCCATGTCGGACCATGGTGATGGAGCGGATCTTTTCGAGCTTCATAGATCTCCCCACTCTGGCTCAGCCCGACGGAAGGGGTCGTTGTCGACATACTGGTAGCGCCGCTCCCAGGGGCGCGGGGTCAGTTCCTCTCCACTTTGCTTGACCGCCAGCACCTGGTGCAGGGCCGACCAGTTGCGCCAGAAGCCGTAGGCGCAGCCGGCCATGTAGATGGCCCAGATGCGGTAACGGGTCTCGCCGACCATGGCAATGGCTTCTTCCTTGTGTGCCTCCAGGCGCCGTACCCAGTGGATGAGGGTCTGAGCGTAGTGCGGACGCAGGTTTTCGACGTCCAGTACCTCGAGATTGGCTCCGGCCATATCCCGTACCACCCGCCATAAATGGGGAATTTCGCCATCGGGAAAGACGTATTTGTCGATGAAGTCACTACCGGAGTGATGACCACCCTCGTCATCCTGACTGGCGGCGGTGATGCCGTGATTCATGACCCAGCCGCCTTCCTTCAGTACCCGCTGGATGACATCGAAATATTCGGGGAGTTTGGCGCGCCCCACATGTTCAAACATGCCGATGGAACTGACCTTGTCGAAGTATTCCCGTTCGGGAATGTCCCGATAGTCTTGCAGGCGGATCTCGACTTTGTCGGCTAGGCCCTCGCGCTCCATCCGCTCCTTGGCCAAGGCATACTGCTCTTCGCTCAGGGTCACGCCTACGCCCTGTATGCCATAATGGCGTGCCGCCCAGCTCAGCAGCCCGCCCCAGCCGCAGCCGATGTCGAGGAGTCTCTCGCCCGGCTCCAAGTGTAGCTTGCGACAGATGTGGTCGAGCTTTTGCTCCTGGGCGGTGTCGATGTCTTCTTCGCCGGTTTTGAAGTAGCCGCAGGAGTAGACCATGTTGCGGTCGAGCCAGAGTTGATAGAAGTCGTTGGAGACGTCGTAGTGGTAGTGAATCGCCTCTTTGTCTTTGCTCTTGCTGTGCAGAGCCTTGCGGATGAGACCGGTTTTCGACGATTTTTTCTTGGGGAAAGCATTGCTCAGGCCCTCGGCCACGGCAAGGATGTCCTGGTAGCGTCCTTCAATATCCAGCTCGCCTTGCACATAGGCCTCGCCAAGTACATCCAGGGTGCTCCCCACGAGCAGGTTGGTGATGATCTTGGCGGATTTGAGCCGCATGGTGACGATGGGCGCGTCGGCAAAATCGTAGCTGTGATCGTCCCAGAAAATGATCCGCAGCGGCAGCGAATGGCCGTTGAGGCCGTTTTTGACATGGTCAAGAAAGTTTTTGCGTAGATCCACTGGTTTCTCCTTGGTCAAGTCTCGTATCAAGAAATCTGGCGCCGGGACTGCGCGCCCTGCCTGTTTGATAAGGTAGAGGCTGCCCGCGCATCATGAGTTCGCCGCGATGAGGAAAAGCAAGGCAAGTACCATCGCGGCGAGGATGTAGGCCGCGTAGGTATTGATCTTACCATGGTGCATCCGGGCCAGTAACGCGGCGATTGCCGTGGCAGCACTGCGAATAGGGCCTATTATCAGGCGTTCGGAAATGTTGTTGATCACCTCACTGTGCCGCAGGTTGAGTAAAAAAGCCCCTTGCCGATCCTCGGTGCTCTGTACCGATGGCCGCAGGAAACTGCGAAAAACCACCCGAACAGGTGCCGCAAAGGTGCTCGCGGTGTAGGTCATCTCCGGACGCAGCCGCAGCAGACCGGCATCCCAAAGTGTAGCCCGTGTTACCCTCCGCTGCCGTAGGCCACGCACCAGCAGCCAGACGATCCCCAGCAGAAAGAGCAGTACCAGAATGGTCAGTAGGGTAGACATGGCGTAGACCACAGGCGCGCTGCTGTTAAGGTGCATGACGGCAAGTCCGCGCAGCGGCAGCCAGCTGGCGCCAATCTCGGTGCCCAAGGGTGCCAGGGCATGGCGTACGGCCGTCGGTATGCTGCTGGAAGTGGAGAAGAAATCGGGAACCAGACTGGCCGTAGGATTACTGCCCAGAATTCCTTCGGCAATGCGGCCCAGCACGGGGATGACTGCCGTTGCCCCCACCCCGAGCAGCAGGCAGAGCAAAGCGAGCAGGGCCATGGGTAGCGTCACGGCCAAGGGGGCGGGGCGCGCAGTGCGCGCTGCTGCAGAGCGCGGCAGACCGAGCAGGGCCATTCCCGGCAGCATGATGAAACAGGTGAGGGCGAGACCGGAGGTCAGGGCGAGCAATGCGCCGGAGAGGGCGAAGGTAATGCGTACTGGAACCTCAGGAATTTCCACCACCCGAAGCAGCGATTCCAAAAGCAACCATTCGCTGACGAAGCCATTGAAGGGTGGCAGTGCGGCAATGGCAAGGGCCCCCACGACGAAGAGACTGCTCAGCACGGGAAGGCGTTTCATCAACCCACCCAGGGCATCGAGATTGTGGGTGCCCGTAGCGGCATCAATCCCCCCCGCGCCAAGAAAGAGCAGCGTTTTGAAGCTGGAATGGTTGATCATGTGATAGAGGCCCGCCACCAGACTTGCGCCGCCGAGCAGAGGATAGCCATACGCTGTAAAGGTCAGACCAGCACCGATACCGGCGGTGGCGATCCCCATATTCTCTACGGAACTCTGCGCGAGCAGTCGCTTCATGTCGCGCTCGACCAGGGCATAGAGAATGCCGATCAGGGCAGTGAGTGCACCAGTGCTCAGAATGATGAGGCCGAGATGCGGCATGTGCAGGGCGATAGGGGCATCGATGCGCAAAAAGGCATAGAGCCCCAGGTTGAGGGTTGCGCCGGAAAGGATGGGGGAAGTGGAACGTGGCGCGGTTCCATGGGCCTCGGGGAGCCACACATTGAGTGGTATCACCCCCGCCTTCATGCCAAATCCGAAGAAGGCGAGAAGCCCTGATGCGAGTAACAAGGATGGCGGAAGCGTCGGAATCGCCGCGATGATCGGACCAAAGCGGTCGTTGTGCGCGCCTGCGGCGAGCAACAGCAGCCCCGCTAGTCCCGCCAGGCTGCCGATCTCAGATAGAGCGAGGGTCAGTAGTCCTGCGGCCACGGGTTTGCTCTGCCGGGTTTCGAAGGTGATGATCGCCCAGATGGAGAGGGCCGCGATCTCCCAGCAGAACAGAAAGGCGGCAACGCTGTCGGCCAGGAAGAATCCTGTCATTCCAAGTAGGGTAAGCAGTACCACGGCACAGAACAGGGCCTGCCGTCCGCGCGGATAGGCATTGGCGTCGTGCGCGACAAAGGGCAGGGCCATGGCGAATACTACAGCGGTAATCAGTATCAACAGCCCGGCGAGAGGCGTCTGGGCAAAAGTAAAGGCGCCGATGACCGGCAGTTGCAGCTGGATCAGGGGTAGCTTGCCATTACCCATGGCCAAAACTCCCTGAAGGGCGAGCAGCACGGCGGCTGCTTCCATGCTCAGCCATGCCAGCAGGGCAGTCGCGCGACGACCAGGCAGGAGGACGAGGAGGGGAGCGAGAAAAGCCAGAAGATAGGCGGCGACGTAGAGCATCAGCGAACCTCCCTTTCCGCGGGGCCGTTTGTCCAGCCCATGAGCCTGCGCAGCCCTTCGATAATGGCGAGCGGCGGCGGTGGGCAGCCAGGAATCCAGAGGTCGACTGGGATCACGCCCTCCAGGCCACCGTGACTCGCGAAGCTTTTCCCAAACACCCCACCGTTGATGGCGCAAACTCCCATACCAAGCACTCGCTTGGGCTCCGGCATGGCGGCATAGGCCTTGACTACGGCCCGGTGCATGGCGTCGGTAATGGGGCCAGAAACCAGTAGCACGTCAGCATCCCGCGGTGTGGCCGTGATGAAGATGCCAAAACGGTGCAAGTTATACACCGGAGCATCGACCAGACGGATCTCGTTGACACAGGCGCCGCAGGCCCCCGCGTCGACGTACAGAACGTGCAGGGAACGACGGAAACGGGCAGGAAAGGGTTGCGCATGGGTATCCCGCCAATGACTCCAGGCAGCATCCTCTTGCCAGGGTAAGGGATCCGCTCCCTGACGACAGCGTTGACAGTGCACGCAGTGATCCATCTCCACTTCCACCCTCCCTGCCTGCGCCCGTAATGCCTGAGTGGGACAGATCATGGAGAACTGGTCGGCATCCTGGCGCGCAGCCGCCACAGGTCGGCCAGGGCTGGCGCCTGCCGGCACGGAAGCCTCCCAGGATTCGGTTTGTTGCCCGCCACGCAGTCCATACCAAGGCCAGAAGCTCATCAGCGATCGTTCTCCGCTACCGACAGGCCCCAGGTGGCCAGGATGATGGGAAAGTCTTGGAAGGCGGCCCCTTGGATCGCCCGTTCGAAAGCGTGCCAGTTGCGGAAGCCCGGAGTGCCTAGGCGCAGACGCAACACACTGCCGTCTTCTGCCAGGCGGAGCCAGTGAAAGGTCGCTCCAGAGGGCGCCTCCACCCAGGCCAGGGCATGACCAGCACGGATCGGGCATTCGGTTCTGATCGGTCCGTCGGCGATCTGGGTCAGCATTTCCTCCATGAGCCCAATGCTGATCAGGGTTTCCGCAAAGAAGATACGCAGTCGCGCATAGCCGTCTCCCTGCTCCTCGGTCGGAATTTCCGGTTCCCATTCAGAATAGGCGCCATAGGGTAAATGCCGGCGCAGATCGAGGGCGCGGCCCGAGGCGCGGGCGATGGGCCCCACCACGCCAAAGGTCTTGGCAAAATCCGCTGTCAATGTGCCCATTTCCTCGATACGGTCGAGAAAACTCGAGCTGGTTTCCAGGTGTTCGCGCAGCGCCAACAGATCGCGACGCAGGCGTGCCAGGGCGGCGATCCAGAGGTCCCGCTGCTCCGCGTGCAGATCCTGACGCAGACCGCCTGGGCACAACAGGCCAAACAGATAGCGATGGCCGGCTACCTGTGCACTGAGGCGCAGCCAGTCCTCTACCAAATTTTGTGCCATTGCCTTGGCCACGGACAGGGCGGTGGAGCCGCAGATTTCCGCAATATTGGCGCAGTGATGGCGGGCCCGTTCCAGCTCGGCAAAGAGGATCCGTAGTTGCTCGGCGCGGCGAGGGGCCGTACAGCCGGCAATGCGTTCGACGGCTTGGCAATATGCCCAGCTGTGCGCGAGGGCCGCCGCCCCGGCAAAGCGTTCACTGAGGAGAAATGCCTGATCGACGGCCTGTCCCTCGGCGATCTTTTCCACGGCCCGATACTTGTAAAAAAGCCGGGTATGCAGGTAACGGATCTGTTCCCCCGGGGTTTCCAGCAACCAGAGGCCGGACTCGTTGTAGTCGCCCCAGATGGGTCCAACCGGAAAGACGATGGCGCCTTCTTCTTCGAGTAGCTGCGGCGGTTGCCAGTGCTCGCCGGAGCCCTCCCCTGCTGGTCGTTGTCTGGCGGAGAAGCGATGCAGCATGGGGTCTACGCCTTCTGGCCAATCCTCATCATGCAATACGAAATCACCAAGGAAGGGATGTCCGGTAAAGCGCAGGCCATAAAGGTCCCAGGCTTCCCGTTCATGCCAGTCGGCAGCATGTACGGCGTCACTGATGGCAGGTAGTTCCGTCCCCGGGGCAACAGCGATGCGCAACTCCAGAAGGTGATGCTGGCGGGGCGCATAGAAATAGTACCGAACGGTGAAAGATAGGGCCCTGTCCGGGTGTTCCTCGACGAGCAGGGTCGCGAACTCTGCTTGCCAATGTTCTACCAGCTCGCGAGCCAGGCCAGGGAGCTGCTCCGGGGTGCAGACCAGGCGCAGACAGTAACCGTCAACCTCGCTCAACGAGAGAGCCGGGTAGGATTGCAGCCAATGCCGCAGGCCGGTAGCCTCACTCATTTCGTCAGCTCCAGCATATGGGCTGCTTCCTGCACCAGGTGGGTGAGAGGGGGAGGCAGATAGAAGCCAAAGAGGAACACCGGAACAAAGGCAATAATCAACGCGAGGAGACTGCTACGAGGTAGGCGGATGGCTGGCCCACGAACGGTATCTTCGGGTTTGCCAAAGGCAATCCGGGTACTCTGATAGGTGAGGGCAATGAAGGCAAGGGCGATGAAAAGGGTCAGGAGGCCAGTCGCGAGATACTGGCCACTGCCATAGCCAGAACGCAAAATTTCAAATTCTGAAAGGAACAGCGCGAAAGGCGGTGCGCCGGCGATCGCCAGGGTTCCCAGCACCAATGCCCACCCCACTAATGGTGCGCGGCTGATCAGACCACGTACCTTGGCAATTTCCTGGGTGCCAAAAACGATGCCCGCGAGTCCCGCAGCGAAAAAGCACAGTGATTTGGTAAAGCCATGGGCGAAGAGCTGGTAGACCGTGCCGCTTTCGTGCGCGGCTGCCCCCAGGCCACAGGCGGTCAGAATGATACCCATGTGTTCGATCGTGGAATAGGCAAACATGCGCTTGAAGTCATGGACCTGCAATAACAGAAAAGCGGCACTCCCAACGGTGATCAGGCCCAGTACCAGGTACCATGCGGCAGGATCGTGGATCTGGGGATTGCTGGCCAGGATGGGGAAGAGGCGCAGGATCATGTAGAGGGCAGCGCTGGTCTCGACCCCGGAGAGCACGGCGCAGACCGAAGCCGGGGCCTGGCTGTGGGCATCTGGCAGCCAGGTATGCATGGGCACCAGTCCGGCCTTAGCACCAAAACCAATCAGCCAAAGGACGAAGGCAAGAAGCAGAAGTGGCCCCGGAATCCTGGGCGCCGCCGCCAGCAGGCCAGCCCAGGTTGGGGGGGTACCTGCGGCATGGGTGGCATAATATAGCAATAGCACGCCGAGCAAAGCGATCATGGCCCCCATGCTGGTCAGCGCCACGTATTTCCAGGCCGCTTCCAATGCTTCGGCACGGTCTTCATAGGCCACCAGGAAGGCCGAGAAGACGGTAGTTAGTTCGATGGCGATCCACATCAGCGCCAAGTTCGCCAGGAGCGGCACTGCCAGGATGACCAGGGCAAAGACATTCATCAAGGGGAAATACTGACGATAACGGGGCGGCGATTCGTTTTCTCGCTGTTCCTGGCGTCGGGCCCAAAGGTAGCCGATGGCATAGAGTGAAGATGTGCAATACACGAAGCTCACAGGTAACAGGTACAGTGCCCCCAGGGGGTCGAGCGCAAAGATCGGGCCCCCGTGCAGGGTCCCATTGGCGGTCACCCAGAGGGCGGCGACGATGGAGAGGGCAAGGGTGCCCAGCGCCGCGACCAGACTGACGTAAGGGGCAAAATCCTGCCGCGGCACGGAGAGCAGGGCGCCTGCCAGGGGAAGTAGCAGAATTAGCGCGGGAAGCCAATCAGCGTTCATGCAGGCGATCCAGTTCGCTGACCCGGGTACTGCCGGTAACGCGACGAATGTTGCGAATGAGAAGGCCAATGACCAGCGCCACGATAGGCACATCCACTGCCGCAGCGATTTCTGCAATTACCGTCAGGTTGTGGACGATGGCAATGGAGCCGAAAAACGCGCCGTTTTCCATCAAGAGTAGCCCCATGAGTTGCGCTACACTCTCGCGGCGAATCGCGACCGTGAAGGCCCCCCAGAGCACCATGATAAGCCCAGTGGGCAGATTCAGCGGAGCAAAGGGGACGCCCTGCAGCAGTGGCAGTGTCGGCGCTACCGCAAACCAGCCGAGCAGGGCGAGCATCGCCGCGGCCAGCACGGTGGTCGGGATGCCGATGACCTGATCCACCTCGCGGCGGCCGTAGACCTCTGCACCGGCTGCCCAGCGTAGTACCAAAGGAACGGCGATCACCTTGGTGACGAAGGTGATGATCGCGACCCAGAGGAGATTGATGGCTTGCAGACTGGCCGCCAGCACCAGGGCAGAGAGCGTGAGTGCAATCGCCTGCCACATGAAGAAACGCAGAGACGCATACATCTGGCGGGCAACCATCGAGCCCAGCCCAAGCACGATAAAGAGAGCGGCAATGGAACCATCCAGGTGGAAGGCAACAGAAGACACTTGCATCAGCCGATCCCCACGAGGCGCACGCTCACGGCAAAAAGGCAGATCACAAAAGCGACCGCCAGAAATTCCGTGATCCGAAACAAACGTAACTTGGCCAGACTCGTCTCGACCAAGGCAAGGACGACAACAAAACCCAACAACTTGAGACAGACGAGCACAATGGCGAGCAGGACATCGAGAGGCTGGGTGGTACTGCTCAAGCCCCAGGGAGTGATCAACACATTGACAAAAATCAGCGCCAGGACCATGAGCTTCATGGCGCCGCCCCATTTCATCAAAGCCGCACTGCTGCCGGAATATTCCAGTCCTTTTGAGTGCCCAATCATGGCGATCTCGACCTTGCCGGCGGGGCTATCCACCGGAATGCGGCCCTCGTCTGCCAAAATCAGCAGGAAAAAGGCGAGGATGACGAGCAGATGAGCCGGTTGCAGCATACTGCCCCAGGATGCCGCCCAAGTGGCGTTGACAACGTAGGGTATGGTGCTGTTGGCCACGTAGGAGACGCTGAAGAAGACCATGATGAACACCGGTTCTGCTAAGAAACCGACCATATGGGTGCGGCTGGCACCGACGGCGGCATAAACGTTGCCTGTGTCCATGCCGGCTAGGGCCAAGAAAAAGCCGGCGATGGCCATGAGAAAGCCCACCGCAACCATATCTCCCATAAACGCGAAAAAGAGTGGAAAGGCGGTCACTGCGGGAATCAGCAGTACCACAAAGAGAGGCATAACAAAAGCGATCAGGGGCGCGAGACGAAATATCCAGCTGCTCTCTTCTGAAATCACCTCATCCTTGCCGAAGAGTTTCCAGATATCCCGATAGGTCTGCCAGATGCTGGGGCCCTGTTTGCCCTGAATAATTTCCTCCAGGCGATGCAGGATCCCCTCCAGGAGGGGGGCGAAGGCCAGCAGAAATGCCATCTGCACACCGTTGAGCAAAAAATGGCTCAGCACCGGACTCATGAGATCCCCACCTTCAGCCCCAGCAATGCCAGGGCATTGCCGATTGCCATCAAACCCAGGGCCCAGACCCAGCGGCGTCCCTCTACCCAACGGCCCAGGCCGATACCCACCAGCATCAATACCAGGTTGGCCATCAGGAGCGGCAGGTAAATTTGTCGTGGGTACAAAACCGCAGCGCCAAGGGGTAGGCAGGCACCAAGAAAGCTACTGAGGGTAGCGAGGCCGGCAGTGAACCAGGCGCTGTGCAGGGCGCTCAAGCCCAGATCGCTGCGCAGCAACGGTCGCACAGAAGGCTGGTTCAACTGCCGTGCCATACGTGCCAATTCATTGCGCAGGCTGGCGTACTCTGCCACCCACAAGGGAAGAAACCCCGCAGCTGAGCTGAGGATCCCGATGCGCAGGGCTTGCCAGAGATCGAAGGTGCCGGCGAGCATTTTCTGACTGGCCAGTACGAGAGACGTGCAGGTACCGTCGGCCACGCCGAGCACAATGGGGAAGAGCTGTTCCGGCCCAATTCTCATTTACCAGCTCGGTGGCGGTATTCCACCATCCGCTCTCCAACAACGATTTCTTCGATGCCGTGCACGGCAGCCCCGCATTTCTCGATTGCCGCGAGCAGTGCGCTGACATCGATGTTGTCTCCCTCGACATTGATCAAGGTCCCGACGGTTTCCTGGTCGACTTCTTCGACCGAGATATTGAACCCCTCCACCCCAGCCACTGGCTCGATGGCGCGGGCAATGTCGAGAAGACTGGGTCTGGCAAAAGCCTTGTCGACATCCAGTACGAGCCGACGAATCCGCATCAATCCTCCTTGCCGAGCAGCAATCGTTGCTGCCTGGCCGCTTCCCGCACACTGTGCGCGGGATGCTTTTCGAGCAGTGAAAGTGCCTGCAACTTTTCCGCGCCGTTGGGCAAGCGGGCGATGGCCTCTACCACCGCCAGACCCTGTACCACATCCACGTCGGACTGCAGGGCACACTCGGCGAGGGGGAGGGCGGCCTCTGCCCGGCCCTGATTCTGCAGGCTGAGGATGGCGCCCATGCGCACCTCGGAGTGAGGATTGCGCAGCGCCCAGACCAAGCGATCAAAATAGGGGGTGTTGCGCTCCCACGCCTCGATGTCCCGCCCGCAAGCCGGGCAGATCTGGCTGCCGATGGGAATTTCCGCGTAGCAGAGCGGACAGTAATGGTGGTTCACGGGCAGCCACACTCCGCTTCCCAGCGCAGGATGTGGTTGGCGGGCACCAGCTCTTGCAGGCGCGGCATGACCGCATCCACGGCCTCCGGCTCGTCGAAAAATTCCAGAACCAAGGGGAGATGCACATTCAGTCGCAGCACGTCATCGGCATGGACCGTACCCTTGCTGCCAAAGCCGGCAATGCCACGGAACGCCGTCACCCCATGAACCTTGTATTGGTCATGCAGCATGCGAAAAATCTCTTCCATGAGATTGTGCCCGTCGTGTTTATCACCCTCTTTGATATACACGCGTACTACCGATACCGTCGTCATGCTTCACCTCTCAGATGCTGCGCGAAATCCAGGCACCAGCAAAGGCCGCTGCCACACATAAAAACAGGGAAGAGAACATATACAGTAATCCCTTCACTGGTTCGCCATTTTCGAAGAGTACCAAAGTCTCCAGCGAAAAGGTGGAAAACGTGGTATAGGCCCCCAGGCCCCCGGTGAGCATACCGGTGCGCAATTCTGGGCTCAGGGAAATGCGCTCCAAGGTTTCGAAAAACAGGAATCCCATGATGAAACATCCCATCACATTGATGCTGAGAGTGGCCCAGGGAAAGCTCCGGCCAAACACCGTCTGCACCAGTAGCGACTGTCCATAGCGGGCCCAGGCGCCAAGAATGGCGAAAAGCGCTATGAACCCAAACGTGGCGAACATCTATTTTTTCTCCTTACCATCAACTATAGAAAACACTGGCGAATATGACGATGAGCAAGAGCCCGATATACGCTAAGTAGGCATTCAGTGAACCATTCTGCAGGGCGAGTCCGATGCGGTCTGCCAAAATCTGTGTCAGCCGCACTATGGGACGAAAGAGCCACGGCCCAAAAAATGGTGCCTCGCTGTAATTGAAATGTAGTTCTCGCACAAAATATTCCCGCCCGTGATGTTGCCGCTGCAGATCGTTCGTAGGCCGATACACGAAGCTGTAGAACACCCGCAGGGCATTGGAGAAGGCAAGCGCCGTGACGGCATTTGGTGCCGGCACCTGACGCAGGCCGTGCGCCCAGACCGGTACCCGTCGCCGTCCTTGTTGCAAATGGCCCCAAACGATGAGACCCACGGGCAGCAAGGCAAAGAGCAGCCCTACCAGCAAGAGCAAGGGGGGCGAAATGAAGGCAAAGTGGAAGTGCAGCGGAATGAGAATTGGCCCTTGGGTCATGGCCTGGACGGCTTGGGGGTCAGCTGGCCAGTGGGCAAAGCGCAGCCAGTGCAGGCTCCAGGGCAGGACCACGGCATAGAGCAGGACGAGAAGACCCAGCAGGAGGACGGGCCAGGTGCCGCCAGGACGCCGACGCGCCTCCCCACCGCCCAGGAGTCCGACGCCAAAGACCTTGATCATGGTCGCCAGGGCGATGGCGGCGGTCAGCGCCAGCCCGGCTCCGCTCAGGGCAAGGGCAATCCGTGCGGCGGTATTGTGTAAATGGAAGTCCTGAAAGACGGTCTGAAAGAGATACCACTCGCCGGCAAAACCAGCGGTGGGGGGCATGGCGGCCAGACTCATGGCCCCCAGTACCGCCCCGAGGCCCAGAGTCCAGGGGGCCAGGGCAAGGATCCGGCTTTGCGCGATCTGATAATCACCCTTGACGTCGGCAGCACGATCGGCAGACAGCATCATGCTGCCCTTGGCGAGGCTATGACCCCCCAGATGAATCAGGCCCACGGTCCAGGCCAGGGTGCTCAGTGCGACAAAGCCCTCGGCGCGAAAGAGCGAGGCAGCACCCAGCGCCACCACTGCCAGGCCGGCATTCTCTGCCGTCGAAAAGGAGAGCAGACGACGCCAATCATCCTGCTGAAAGGCATAGAGAATAGCGAGGATGGACGATACGGTACCGACGGCGACGAGCAGGATGCCCGTGCTGGTGGCCGAGCCGACGGGTAGCCAGTCGAGGATGGCCCGTCCAAGGGCAAAAAAAGCCACATTCAGCACGATGCCGGAAAGCAGGGCTCCGGAAGCGCCGGTGCCGCTGCCATAGGCTCCGGGATACCATTCGTAGAAGGGCAGAAGGCCCAGTTTCGCGCCAAAACCAATGATAAAGAGCACGGCAATGCCAAAGGCAGTATTGGGGTACTGCGCCCAGCTTGCGGCCCAGGTGGAAAACTGCGTATCGCTGGCGCCAAGCAGCAGCACGCAGAGTAGCAGCGCCACTGCCCCGATCTCCAGCAAGGCCAGCATGTAGAGATTGGCCAGCCCCGAACGTGCCACGGCCTCGCCGCGATCCGCCAGCAACAGAATGGCCCCGCCAAAGCTGAGGAATTCCCAGGCGATCAAAAAGGCGATGCCTTCCTGCAGGCCGGCCACGCCAAGACTGCCCAGCAAGGCAACTGCGGCGCCGGCATACCAGAGGTGCGGGCGGCGCGCCCGGCAAGGCGAAAGAAAGGCCGCAACGGCCGCCAGCGCCCCAAAAAAGAGCAGCCAGGCCGCCGCCGGTTGCAGCATCCAGCTCACCAGCTCCGCGCTCAAGGGCCAGAGCACTGCCGCTTGCTGGGACTGGGGTAAGGCCAGGGCGCTGCCTACCACAATGGCAATGCTGCCGGCCAGCACCGTCAGCCGTGCGAGAACCGTCAGACGCAGCAGCCCCAAGGGAATCGTCAACAGAAGGAGTAGGACGGCGATGGCAAAACTAGTCAGCATAATGGCCTCCTTCTACCCGCTGCGGCTGCCGCTCCAGGAGCAGAAGCAGGGCATGGATGAGCGCCGCCGGATTGGGCGGGCAGCCGGGCAGCCAGACATCTACTGGCAGCACGCCATCCAGACCATGCCCGCCGGCATAGCCAGCATCCATAGGTGCCCCGGAGACTGCACAGGCGCCGACAGCGAGTACCATGCGAGGCTCCGGCATGGCCTCCCAGGTAGCCAGCAGGGGGTTACGCATGGGGGCGGTCACCGGTCCGGTTACCAGCAGTAGATCGGCAAAGCGGGGCGAGGGGGTGAAGAAGATCCCCAGGCGATGCAGGTTATAAAAAGGATTGTCGAGGGCGCCGATTTCCGACTCACAGCCATTGCAGGAGCCGGCATCCACGTGCTTGATGTGCAGACTGCGCCGCAGGCTGCCCACCACTTTGTTTTGCAAGTCCTTGGCGGCAGGGCTGCTTAGCGTCGCTTGCCAGTGCAGGTCCTGGCGGTCGCGCACGGCAAAGGCCCAGTCCCCCGAGGGCAGCATCGCCTCCTGTGGGCAAGCCTCGACACAGGCCTGGCAGACGATGCAGCGCCCGTAATCCATGCCCATGCCGTCGTCTTCGCGGTGAATGGCTGCCGTTGGGCAGACATCGGCGCAGGCCTGACAGTCCGGCACGCAGCGCTCCGGTTGCCAGCGGGGCATCCCCAGCACTCCCTCCTGACCGTCTGGCCCACGGGCTGGCCATTGGGTGTTGGCACGACCGTTCTTGATTCCTGTCCAGGTCCAGAATGGCATCTCGTCCCCCTAGCGATCGCAACCAGCAATGGTCAAACCAAAACTGGCCTCATTGATGGCATAGTCCATCAGGTTGGTGTCGTGTACGGTGAGGGGAAAGACCCGCCAGTTGGAAAATGATGGCGACTTGATCTTCACCCGTTGTAGTTTCCCCGCACGGATACGCACGGCATAGAGCAGGGAGCCGCGTGGGCTTTCTGCCCAACCCAGCCCCGCCTGCTCGCCATCGGGGATGGCAAAATCGGCGCGCACGGGCCCCGGCTTGAGGCGGCCCGCTGCCTGCACGATCAACGCCAGCGCCTCGCGCAGCGATTCGGCACGTACCTCGGCACGGGCCATGGCATCGCCTTTTTCGCGCACCGGCACGTTGAAGCGCAGTTTGTGGTAGGCAGCATAGGGATGGTCACGGCGCAGATCCCGATCCAGGCCGGAGGCGCGCGCCACCGGGCCGGTCGCTCCCTGATCGAAGGCGGCTTGCTTGGGCAGCACCCCCGTACCCATGAGGCGATCGAGGTGAGTGGCAGTATCGTGAAGGTCTTGCAGGTAGGCATCGGCTTCGTAAATGAAGGTCTCCAGATCGCCGTCCAGATGCTCGGCAGCGAGATCGCGGCGCAATCCGCCAACGCAGAACAGCCCACGCAGGAAACGTGAGCCGGTGAGCTTGCCGTTCAGCTGTTTGACCCGCTCTTCGAGTAGCAGACCGGTGGCCGAGCCCACCTTGAGCGTCGTGGTTTTGGCGAGCAGCCCGAAGAAATGGAGATGATTATAGAGGCGCTCCAGCTCCACGATGATCACCCGCAGCAACTGTGCCCGCCACGGCACTTCGATGCCCCAGGCTGCCTCGACCGCTTGGCAGTAGGTCAAGGCATGGCAGGCGCTCCCCACGCCGGATACGCGCTCGGCGAGGAACACCGCCGACTCCGCGGACATGCCCTGAAAGCGCTTTTCCAGGCCCCGATGCTTGTAAAAGAGGCGCGGGTGATAATGGAGGATTGCCTCGCCGATATACGAGAAGTGGAACTCTCCCGTCTCCACGAAATCCGCCCGCACCGGCCCCCAATAGAGATCCTGCACCTGATCGTTGGCAATCTCGGGCATGGTGGGGGATGCGTAGGCGCCGGTGATGCTTTCACCGCTGTATTGCGGGCCAAGGGGTGCTGCGGCGAGCTGGTAGCCCTCGTGAATCACGAGGGGATAGGGTTCGGGATGATCAAGGAACTCGACCCCTCCCAGTTCCTGCATCTCTCGCTCGTACCAGCCGAGCAGCGGGACCAGCTTCGCCAGGGAAGGGATCTGCTGTGAGGCACGCAGCTCCCAGAGCAAAAACTGGGGGTTCCCCGGACGGCTGAGCAGATAGCGCAAGACGCAGACATCGTCCTCTTCCCAGTCATGCCAGGCCATGAGGAAGCGCATGCCTTGCTGCAGACAGTCCTGCGCACGGCTTTCGAGGGCGTCAGCCGTGATCTCGTGGACTTCGAGTTGAGGAGTGAAGGGAGACGTTCTCATGGCGCCACCGCAAAGGCATGTTGAAAAAAGGTCCAGAGGCCATTGGGCCACCACAGGCCAAGCACCAGTATGGGCACGAAGGCAAGCAGCATGGGCAGGATGTTCCACAGCGATAACTTGAGGGTCGGTTCCTTGCCGGGTTCTGGCTCTGGACCCCAGATCATGCGCCGAAAGTGATTCAGGAAGGCGGTAAAGATGAGGATCAGCAACACTGCCATTACCCATACGGCCCAAGGGTTAGCGCTCAGTATGCCGCCACGCAGGATGGTGATCTCCGACAAAAAGAGACCAAAGGGCGGCGCCCCGGTAATCGCCACCGCCCCCAGCAGCCAGACCCCACCGGAAAAGGGATAGTAGCGCAGGACCCGGCGCATCTGGCTCATCGACTTGCTTTCGTAAGCGCGCATCATGTTGCCGGCACCGAAGAACATGAGGGATTTGGTCAGTGAGTGGTTGATCATGTGGTACATGGCCCCGGCGAAGGCGATCGGTCCGCCAAAGCCAAAGCCCATGGCCAACACGCCCATGTGCTCCAGGGAGGAATAGGCGAGCATGCGCTTGGCGCCATCCTGGCGCACGATGAAGAGCCCCGCTACTGCCAGAGAGATGACCCCCAGGACCAGCAGCGCCGTGTGGCCCATAAGGCTATACCCCCCGGCGTCGACGATGGAAAGGAAACGATAAATGCCGAGCAGGGCAATATTGAGCAGTGCGCCGGAAAGCATCGCCGAGGCAGGGGCCGGACCTTCGCTGTGGGCATCGGGGAGCCAGGTATGCATCGGCGCGAGACCCACTTTCGTTCCAAAACCGACGAGGGTGAGCAGAAACGAGAAAAACAGCAGCGCTTCTGGCACCTTTGGAGCCGTCAGGCGCAGGTTCTCCCAGGTGAGGGCATAGGTGGGTCCGAGGGTAAAGGTCCCGCCCCAATAAAAGAGGATGATACCGAGCAGGGCCAGGGCCAGACCCGCGGAGACCACGATCAGATATTTCCAGGCCGCCTCGATGCACTCCGCCTCGCGTTCGAAGCCCACCAGAAAGGCGCTGACGATGGTAGTAAAATCGATGGCGATCCAGAAAATGCCCGGGTTGTTCATCAATGGCGCGATCAGCATGGTCAGGGCGAAACCCGTCTGCAGCGCGTAAAATTTGTGCAGACGCGGTCTTTCCTCCGGTAGCAGGCGCATGTAGCCGATGGCATAGATCGAGGCCAGGAGATAGACGACGCCGACGCAGAAGAGCACCCAAGCCCCCAGTGGCGTAATGAGGATATACTGGTCGGCGCTGACTACGGCATTATTCGGGGCGGCGACCAGAATTGTCAGGGTCAGGCCGAATACCACCAGGGCGCTGGCCAGATTGAGGAACTCTCCCCAGCTAGGGCGGCGAATGGCGAGCATGGCAATAATCGCCAGCGATGGCACGATCCACAAGGCGGCGATCAGGGCATTGAAGTCGACCATGCTTAGCCCACCAGTTTCTGCAGGCCGCGGCTGCTGGTGGTCCCGGCGTGACTTTGCAGGAAGCGGACCAGCATGCCAAAGGCCATGACGATGGTGACCAGATCGAAAATGATGACCAGCTCCAGCAGTGCCGGCATGCCAGGAACGATGATCTGCGAGCCGAGAAAAATGCCATTTTCGATGACCAGCAGGCCGAGAATGTGACTGATGGCCTCGGAGCGCAGAATCATCATCAAAAAGCCGATCAATTTCAGGCTGAACATGCAGGTGAGCGCCAGTACCGCGATGTTGTCGGTGAGATGCAGGGAAACGCCGAGCTGTCGCGCCACCTCATAGGAAAAAATCACCAGGGCCGCCCCCAGGAGCATGCTCGACGAGGGCTTGAGTAAGGGGGTGAATTCGCGATTGATGTGCAGGCGTTTCACCAGGCGCAGGACCAGATAGGGCAGGAGGCTGCCGCGAAAGAGCGCCGACAGGGCAGCGATGATATAGAGCTCCGGGTAGTGTCCGTAGTAGCCGATGGAGGCCGAGATGGCGGCGATTACCCAGGACTCGGCGGCAAAGGCATAGACATGATTTTTCAGCCAGTGCGAACCGAGCATCACGAAAGACAGCACCAGGGCGAGGATGGCGAGCAGACTGAACAGCGACGTTGCCAGGGGGCCTAGATGGAAGATCAGCATGGCAGGCTCCTAGAGTTGGTCCGCCACAATGGCGAGTACGGCAAAGAGAAAGGACAGGGCCAGCGGCTCCTGGTAGCGATAGAAACGCAGGCGCGACTGCACCGTATCCACCATCACCATGAACAGCCCCACGGCGCCATATTTCGCCAGGATGACCAGCAGGGCCAGCAATACCGAGCCAAAGTCCCCGCTGACCGACAGGCCCCACGGGAAGAGAAAGACATTCAGAAAGATGGTGTAGAGGATGAACTGCTTCATCCAGCTCGCCCACTTCAGTAGCGCCAGTAGCGGCCCGGAGTATTCCAGTATCCGCGCCTCGTCGATCATGTAGATTTCATAGGGGATGGTGGAATGGATGGGTAGACGGTCGGTTTCTACCGTCAGCAGGATGATGAAGGCGAGGACCAGAAAGATGTGGGCCGGGCTCCAGTACGCCACTGGACTCTGTGCCAGCAGGTGATTGGCGACAAAGGGCAGCATCGAATGATCGAGAAAGGTGATGCCGACAAAGACCAGGATCAGCGTCGGCTCCGCCAGGATGCCCAGCATCACCGCCCGGCTCGATCCCAGACCGCCAAAGGGCTGGCCGGTGTCGAGCCCGGCGAGCAAGATGAAAAAGCTCCCCAGGGTCAGGATCAGACCGCCGCCGAGGATGTCTCCCATATCGGAAAGGGGCAGAGGAAAATTGGTCAGCACCGGGATGAGCATGGGCACGATCATCATCGCCACGAAAGCCACCACCGGCGCCCAGAAGAATACCCAGGTTGCCGTTTCCGGCACCAGCTGCGTTTTGTGGAAAAGCTTCCAGAGATCCCAATAGGGTTGGAAGATGGAAGGACCTTGGCCGCGCTGGACCTTCTCTTCCATCTTGACGATGAACCCGTGCAGGAGAGGCGAGAGCAACAGGACCGTCAGGACCTGCGCCACCTGCAAGAAAATATCCTTCAACGTGCACCTCCCCCTGCCTACAGAAGACAATCTACCACCCCATTTTGCGGGGATGTGGTAGAAGTCATTAGCCACAGGGGCGGTTCGAGGCGGACTTCATCGCCTTTTTTTATAAGGTAGGCGAGAGCGGAAGATTTGTCAATTTCGCGGTAGCTTTGGCTTGTATGCCACTGTAAGGCTGCTGCGTGCTCGTCAGCCTGTCTATTGTCATATAAAAATAATATATGGCTTACGCATGAAGGAAACCATATTGGAATTCGAATCTTGCCAAGTTTTGCCAAGGAACCCAGAACTGGGCCATGAGCACGATGAACATCTCGCTCCCGGAAACGCTGAAGTCCTTCGTGGACGAACAGCTCAGCCAGCGCGGCTATGGCAGGAGCAGGCCAACCGGGATGTGGACGCGGCTGTCGCCTTGGTCAGTCTGACGGATATTCGAAGCCCTCATCCCCTCTCAAAACGCCCAATGACCAGAAGCGAAAAAAGCAGACTGCAAAAAGAGCGCAGCGGCACTGAGGGTCAGGGCGACGTAGCCCCAGCGGGGACGCCATTGCCAGAGCTGGCCACCGAGTAAAAAGAGTGGCAAATTCAGATACAAGAGCCGGTATGTGGAAACCGGTCCCTGGGAGGCCCCCTGAAACCACAGGTAGGCGCCCACCAGCACCAGCGCAATCCAGGCCCAGGCCCAGACGCGGCGCCAGACGAAGTAGAGCAGTGCAAGCAGATTGCCGGCGAGGACGACCACATTCATCAAAAAATATACCGAACGCGCCGGATTGAGGGCGGTGACTTCCCCTGCCAGTGCCTGCCAGAGAGGTGTGTAGTCGGCGCCAGAGAAGGGGTACAGGTGAACAATGTTGGTGAGCTTTTGCAGCGGCGATAGTTCACCCAGGTATGAAGCGTGGCCATGGATGAAGGCGAGTGGCGCAGAAAAAGTCACATACTGATATACGATGAAGGCTATGAGCCCGCTGCTGGCAAACAACCCCAGGAGCACTGACCCTCCCAAGCTCCGCCAGGACCGTTCTTGCCAACGCTGCCAGGCCAATATCGACCAAAGGGCAAAGGCAAAGAACACCATCAGCGGGCCGCTGGCGCTGCCCAGGCCCAGCCAGAAGGCAGTCAGAACCGGTCTTTCCCTGTGCCAGGTAAGCAGTGCCAGGAGTGCCAGAACATTCATCAGGCCCGTGGGATAATCGCTGGCAAAGAAAAAGGCCGCCGGAGAGAGGGCGTAGAACCAGGTGGCGGCATTGGCTGCAGGCTCTTCCAGATTCTCGCGGGCGAAGCGATGGAAGAGGAAGATCGACAGGACGCCGCTTCCCGCCGCCAGCCAAATGCCGATATTGGCCAGAGAGAAAAAGGGCAGGATCTTGCCGAGCAGCGCGAGGATCAGGGGATACAGGGGGAAAAACACGATGTTTTGCCCGGCCGGCGAGTCTGGCACATATTGGTATCCGTGCTGCGCAATATCCAGATACCACTTGGCATCCCAGTTGACGAGGCTCGCCGCCAGCGGCCCGGGCACCGGATCGAGACCGCGGCTGAAAAAATAATAGCCGCAGAACACCCCGAACCAGATCAGCAAAGCGGTGACGAAGTTGATGCGTAGACGGGGAAGGAGGTCGCGATAGGTCGAGAGCTTCGGGATCTTCATCCGGACGTACAGGCTTTCTCGGCTTCCAGTATGGGAAAGTATGCGACTATGCAGTATCTGCCCGGCGCTGCCAACCGGGTTATTGTCCCAGGAACAGCGGAAACAGGAGCCAGCCGAGACCGAGCAGCAGCATTCCCGCAGCGGCATACAAGCGCAGGATGGCAGGTTGCCAGAGCGCCAGACTGCGTTGCTCGTGCGGGTGACGCCAGAGACTGGGCAGGTAGTAGGCGAAGGACAGGGCGCTGCCCAGGATGAGCACGATGGCAAGACCCCAGACCTGGGCGTGGATATCGGCTACCAGGACGCCAAGTTTCACAAAAAAGCCCAGGGTCGGTGGCATCCCGGCAAGGGACAACAGGCTCACCGCGAGCAGTCCTGCGGCCAGCGGTGCCTGCTGGCGCAGGTGACGCCAGGGAATTTCGTCAGTTCCCTCAGGCAGGCTGAGCAAAGGGCCAAAAATTCCCATATGCATCAGACCGTAGACCACGGCGTAGAAGGTGGCGATGATCAGGCCCAAGGGACCAGCGGCGAGGGCAGCGAAAAAATAGCCGGCGTGCGCAACCGCCGAGTAGCCGAGCAGGCGGCGGAAAGAAGGGGTACGCCAGGCAAGCAGGTTGCCGATGACCATGCTGAGCACCGCCAGGGCCAGATAGGGCAGGAGCCAGGTGCCAGAGACCCCGGCCAGATTGATCAGCACTCCCATGATGGCGACCTTGCCCACCGCCCCCAGGTACAGCACCGCCGGAGTTGGCGCGCCGACATAGATGTCCGCCACCCAGGCATGAAAGGGTGCGACCGCCAGCTCAAAGCCGAGGGCGGCGAGCAGCAGGATAAAGCCCAGGCGCGCCGCGAAGGTACCGTTGATCGGTCCCAGCGGTGGATTCAGGGCGAGGTCACCATTCCCCAGGTAGATCAGGGCGATACCCAGGGCAAAGAGGGCCGAGGCGAGGGCTGCCAGCAAGGCATATTTCATCGCGGCCTCAAGGGCGCGGGACGAAGAGCCGGGCCAGACAAAGAGCGCAAAGAACGGCAGGACCTGCAACTCCAGGCCGATGAACAGCCCGATCAGTTCATCACTGCCCACCAGCAGGAGCGCTCCCAGCAGCACACTCAAGCAAAGTCCGGTAAAGGCCCCAGGCATGCGTTGCAGCAAAGGATGACGGGCCAGTAGCAGAAAGAGCATGGCACTGGCCAAACCCAGATAGGTGCCGAGGATCGTGGCGCTACTGTCCCAGTAGAAACCCTGGCCCAAGTCGAGGCGACCATGCAGCACCAGGGCAGCGGCGCCGAGGCTGCCCAGCACCCCCCAGTACGGGGCGAGACGGCCGAGGCGCGGGTGCAGGTCGAAGAAAAAGGCCAGGAGGGCGGCAATGGCAACGGCGATCGGCGCCCACAGCGTCGCACTAATGACCATGCGCACCCCCGATCAGCAATGGGCTGTGTACCGGCAGGAGCTGAGCAAAATCGCTGAGCAGGGTCTGGCTCCCCAGGCCCAGATAGAGGCTTGCCGCGCCCAGGAGCAAAAAAATCCACCATTCCCGCTGAGCGAGGTCGGCAATCTGCGCCGGCAGTCGCGGATTGATCTGTCCGAGCATGCTGCGTTCATAGGCGCGCAGAAAGACCACCAGGTTGACGATCATGCCCAGGGTGGCGATACCCGCCCAAAGCGGCAGGACGCGGAAACTGCCGAGCAGGGTCAGGAACTCACCAGGAAAGTTCCCCAACCCGGGCAGGCCCAGGGCCATCAGGAAAAACAGCAGGGTCCAGGCACCGAAGCGTGGCATGCGCCGGAACAGTCCACCCAGACCCTCCCAGTTGCTGCCAAGGCCACGCGCCTCGAGTACTGCCAGCACGGTAAAGAGTCCGGCGGCGAGGACGGCATGGGCGATGCTCAGAAAGAGCGCGCCGCTCCACGCTTGCTCCTGTAGGGCGAAGATTCCGAGGGCAACGAGGTTCATGTGGCTGACACTGCTATAGGCAACGGTCTCGCGCAGCTCGCTGGTGCTGAGGGCGAGGAAGGCGCCGTAGAGGGTGCCGATGGCTGCCAGGATGATGCCGGCGGGACTGAAGAGTAACGCTCCCCGGGGCAGCAGGGGCACGGCCCAGTGCACCAGCCCATAGACGCCTGCCAGCACCGTCGCCCCGGAAAGAAAGAGGGCGGCAGCGGGAGCGCTTTGCACATAAGCTCCGCGTGCCCAGCCGTGCAGAGGAAAAAGAGGGAGCTTGACTCCGAGCCCCGCCAGCATCCCCAGAAAGAGCAGCAGTTGGATCTGTCCGGAGAGGTCACTCCCACTCAACTGGATCCAGGAAAAATCATAGATACCGGTATTGTTGCCGCGATTGAGGTAAATGGGCAGGACTGCCAGCAGCAGAAACAGCGAGGCGGTTACCGTATACAGTAGAAAGGTCAGGGCGGCGCGTCGGTCTTTTTTGCCGCTGCGCAGGATCAACCAGGCCGCCGCCAGGGCGACGATCTCGTAAAAGATGTAGAAGCCGAGGAAATTGTTGGCAAAATAGGTGCCCATCAGGGCGCCCTGCAGCACCGCCAGAATCCGTGCCAGATGCAGATATTCGTCGTGGTGCCACTGCACGGCTAGGGCGACGGGCAAGAGCAGGGCGGTCGTTAGGGCAAAAAGATCCGCGAGGGGATTGGCCTGCAGCTGCCACAGGGCGCCGAGGAGGGGAAGATGAATGGCCGCCACGGCGGAAGGATCGCCCGCCAGTAGGGGAATGCAGAGCAGGATCTCCGCCAGCGCGCCCGCAATCGTCAGGGCACCGGCCGAGCGCTGCGCTAGGCTCAGCCACAGGGCGATGCCCCAAGGTAGCAAGACGAGCAGCGAGACGATCATAGTGGCCAGCTCCAGATCAGCAGCAGGAGGAGCAGGAGCCCGGCAATCATGCTCACGGCATACCGGCTTGCCAGTCCATTTTCTCCGCGGGCCAGGGCATAGGCCGACAGGCGCAGGCCGTCGCGCAGCCCTCCCTGGGCCAGTCCCTGCACACCCAGGTTCTCGACGCCACTACGTAGGAATCTGCCAAGGGCGTAGAAAGGGGCAGGGAAAAGGCGCAGGATCGTGCCGTCGATCCACCAGCCGCTGGCCAGAAACCGCCAGCGACTGAGACCGCGTCCGGCACGCTCGCGCCGTGCTGCCCAGTAACCGAGTGCGATACCGAGGAAGGTGGCCAATGCCCCCACCAGGGTCAACAAGCCTCCCTCCAGCCCGATCGGGCGCGGCGGGAGTCCCAGCTCGGGAGCCAGCCAGTGCACCCAGAGGTGAGGCCCAGGCCAGCCGGGTGGAAACTGCAACCAGCCAATCCAATGCTTGCCGCCGCGAGGAGGGCCAGCGGGATCTTCATCCCCCAGCCCATCTGATAAGGCACTTCCAGTTCCGAGGGCTTGCCCTCGAAGACCAGAAAATACAGACGGAAGGCGTAACCCGCCGTCAATACCGCGCCGCTCAAGCCGAGGGCGTAAGGAACGCCACCGCCCGCTACCAGGAAGCTCGCGTTGATGATCGCGTCCTTGCTGTAGAAGGCCGCAGAAATCAGAGGCACGGCGGCGAGCGCAAAGACCCCGGCGAGAAAGGTCCAGCGCAGGAAGGGCTGGCGGTATTTGAGCCCGCCCATATGGCGGATGTCGTGATCGTCGGCGTAGATCAGGATGATGGCGCCGGAGGCCATGAACAGTAGGGCCTTGAAACAGCCATGCACGAGCAGGTGAAAGAGCCCGAGGCTGGGGGCACCGATGCCCACACCCATGAACATATATCCCAGCTGACTGATGGTGGAATAGGCGAGGACGCGCTTCACGTCGACTTGTGCCAGACCGCAGGAGGCAGCAAAAAAAGCGGTCCAGGCGCCGAGCACGGCAATAGCCTCGAGCATGCCGGGGACGGCAGCAAAGAGTCCCAGCAGACGGATACAAAGGTAGACCCCGGCGGTCACCATGGTCGCCGCGTGGATCAGCGCGGATACGGTGCTGGGGCCGGCCATGGAATCCGGCAGCCAGATATGGAACGGGAACTGCGCCGATTTCGCATAGGCGCCGATCAGGATCAGGATGCTTGCCGCCAGCAAGAGGGCAGGCGCAGGATGCGCCGTGACCAGAGGTAGAAGGGTACTGATGCTCAGGGTATGGTACTGGGCAAAGAGCAAAAAGATGCCCAACAGCAGTGTGGTATCGCCAATGCGGGTGACGACGAAGGCCTTGCGCCCCGCCCAGGCATTCTCCGGTTCGCGGTACCAATGCGAAATCAATGCATAGGAACACAGACCCACGGTCTCCCAGCCCAGATAGAGCAGCAAGAGATTGTTCGCCATGGTCAGGATGAGCATGCCGGCAACGAAGAGATTGAGATAGAAATAGTAGCGTCGCTCGCCGTAGTCGCCGCGCAGATATTGCTGCGAAAACAGGTGAATCAGAAAACCGACGAAACTGGCGATGGAGATCATCACCAGGCTCACGTCATCCACCCGCAGGGTCAGATCCACGCGAAAATCGCCCACCGCCATCCAGGTCCAGAGCCGGTCGAGCAGGGCGGGCTCGGCGCCCGGGCCGAGCCAGATAGCGAGTACCACCAGAGAAGAAAGTAAGGGCATGGCGGCGGCCAGGCGTCCACACCGGCGCGGCCCGAGCCGTTCGCCAAAAAGGGCGTTGATCAGGGCGCCGAGCAGGGGAAAGCCCGGGATGAGAAAGAGCCAGTCAGTCATCCTGCTTCTCCCGTTCGCGCAACATGCGCAGGCCATCGACGTTGAGGGTGCCGAGCTCCCGGCGGATGCGCAGCAGCAGGGCGAGGCTTGGCGCCAGGGCCGCGCCGCTCAAGGCCATGATGAAGAGCGCCAGCACCTGACCGCCGATGGCGTGCCAGCGGGCACCCCCCGCCAGGGCTACCAGCAGGGCGGCGTTGAACAGCAGTTCTACCCCGAGCAGCCAGAAGACCAGGCTACGGCGCAGCAGGATCAGGGCCAGACCCACAAAGAAGAGCAGGGCGGCGGCAGCCAGGGCGATCTCAATCATGGTCTTTCTCCCCGGCATGCAAAACCAGTACCGCAGCAATGACCACAAAGAGCAGCACCGCTACCGCTTCGCTCCACCACAGGTTGGGACCGAAGAGGGCGCGCCCCAGCAGGACCGGCCCCAAGGCATGGACCGCAGCGGTGATGGGTTGCTGCTGCCAGAGCAGGGCCGCCAGCGCCAGGGCGAAGGCCAGTAGCAGCAGGGCGCCAAGGGGCCAGCCGCTACGCCAACTTTGCCGGACGGCGGCGGCCCGGGCCTCGGGTCCGATGAGCATGAGGGTAAAGAGAAACAGCACCAGGATGGCACCCAGATAGAGCAGGATCTCCATCGCCGCCAAAAAGGGCGCACCGAGCAGATAAAAAAGGATGGCGAGGATGCCCAGGGCGGCGGCAACGGCGATCACCCCGTACATGGCGTCGCGCAACAAGAGCACCCCCAACAGCAAGGCGGCAAGCACGACGAGCAAGAAAAAGCCGAGGAAGATCATGGCAGGTTGCTCCGCGGATCGCAGTTTCTCGGCTCGGGGAGGGCTTGGGTGCGCACGCCGGCGTGGTCGTAATAGCGGTATTCTGGATGCTTGCCGGTGCCGTCGATGAGCAGGGCCTCTTTGTGGTAGACGAAATCACCACGTTCGGTCTTGGCAAAGGCGAATTCCGGCGAAAGCTGGATCGCTACCGTCGGACAGGCCTCCTCACAGAGTCCGCAATAGATACAGCGGGCGAAATTGATGCGAAAACTCTGCGCAAAGCGGCGACCATTCGGGCGATCTGCCCCTTCCAGGGCAATGCAGTGCGTTGGGCAGACCGCCGAACAGAGTTCGCAGGCCACACAGCGTTCCTCGCCATCGGGATCGCGGGTCAGGATCGGGCGTCCGCGCCAGCGCTCTCCCAGTTTGGGCTGCTGCTCCGGATATTCCAGGGTGTCCCGGCGCCGAAGCTGGCGCAGGGTCGTCCACAAGCTCGCCAGTAGGCCGTGCCACAGTCTCATAGCGTCCCCCACAGGGCGGCGGCAATGGCCGTCAGCAACAGATTGAGGATGGACAGTGGCAGCAAGGCGTTCCAGCCCCAATGCAGCAACTGGTCGTAGCGTGGCCGAGGCAGGCTGGCGCGCAGCCAGAAAAAGATGCCAATGATGAAGCCGGTCTTGAGCAACATCCACAAGCAGCCCGGCAACCAGGGACCGCTCCAGGCACCCAGATAGAACAGGCTGATCAGGGCGGCGATGAGCACGAGCCCAAGATACTCTCCCAGGAAGAAATAGCCGAAGCGCATCCCCCCATATTCGGTGTGATAACCGGCGACGAGCTCACTCTCGGCTTCGGCGAGATCAAAGGGCAGACGCTGGGTCTCGGCAATGCCGGCAATGAAAAAGATCAGAAAGCCCAGTGGCTGATAGACGATCAGCGGCACCGGCTGACCCGCCGCACCGAGCCCCTGCAAGGCGAGACTGCCGGCCAGCAGGACCAGGGCGAGCAGGGCAAGGCCCATGGGCAGTTCGTAGCTGATCAGTTGGGCCACGGCACGGATGGCACCATAGAGGGCAAACTTGTTGTTGGACGACCATCCTCCAAGAAATACCCCGTAGACGTGCAGGGAGCTCAGGGCTAGGATAAGCAGAAGACCGATCTCCCAGTCGCCCGCCCAAGAAATGCTCGGGGCTATGGGAAGCACGGCAAAGCCCGCCAAGGCACTGAAGGCGACCAGAATTGGGGCTGCGCGATAGAGCAGGCCGCTGGCAAAGGGCGGGACGAAATCTTCCTTGCAGAGCAGTTTCAGAGCGTCGGCCAAAGCCTGTCCAATCCCCAAAGGTCCCAGACGGTTGGGCCCCAGACGATTTTGCAGCAGGCCCAGCACACGCCGTTCGGCAAAGACGAGAAAGCCGGCGATGCCCAGCAGCACCAGCAGGGTGACGAACATGGCGACGATTTGCGCAAAGAGCAGCATCAGTCCAGCCACTCCGGATTGACGCCGTCGCCCGGACGCAGACCCAGGAAAACGAGTTCGGCGCGCGGGATGGCGAGGACCTCTGCCGCCATGTCCGGTAGTTCGCGTAGCGGCAGGGTCCGGCTCGTGCCATCGACGGCGCGGAGTCGCACCTGTCGCGCATCTTGCTGCCCGGGAGCGATCCAGGCAGCACTGGCGGGTGCTAGGCTGTGCAGTTCCCGCGCGCCGTTGGCGAGCTCTTCCTCGCTGTAATGGCTGAAGCGGCAGACGCTCCAGCCTTGGTCCGTGGCGCGGGGTGGGGGCGCCGAGTGCAGACGGAAGCGGGCGCGCAGCTCTTCCGGCAAAAACACGCCAGGGTCCCCCGGCCGGGGCGCAGAGCGCAGCAGAAAATCACGGTAGAAGCGCAGGCGCTCCTGCCAGCGTTCGGAAAGCTCGAGGCGCTCGGCAAGGGCGCGACAGAGCTCTACGGGGCTGGGCAGGAGCTCCTCGCGCAGGGCGCCCCCCGCCGCCAGTGGGAACGGCCCCAGCTCCGGGCGCCAGTGGCGCTCTTCCCGTGCCGGGGTGTAGGCCACTGCCGCCGCTTGCAGCCGCCCCTCGCCGTTGTAGTACAGCCCCGACCGCTCGCTCAACGCCGCGCAGGGCAGGCTCAGCCAGACATCGTCCCAGGACAGGCTGCGGCGGTGATCGATGAGGCTGAGATCGATGTCGCCGTGGCTCCGCCACCAAAGCCCATCCATTTCCTGCGGGTCCTGGCCGAGGGCCAGCAGATGGTCATAGTCGTTCCCGGCAAGGGCAGTACGCAGACGGCTGGCGTGACCATCGACGGCGTAAAAGGAGGCGCCCGGAAGGTTGCCCTGGCGATAGACCGGCAGGATGCCACTGCCATCCGGCCAGGTGCCGATTTCCCGGCGCAACAGGTGCAGGAGTTCGGGCCCCACCGACTCGCTGTCGATGAGCAGCAGGAAAGGCCGATGATGGCGCTGTCCGAGCCATTCCCAGGCAGCATCGAGCAGATCCGCCGGGGGTAACAGACGATCCTCGCCAGCCAGCGCTGTCAGTGGACTGGGCAGGCAGCGCAGGAGGCTGATCGCTGCGCCGCGGTCGTGCGCCTCGCGCAGAAACAGGGGCAGGGTGGGCGCGACCCGCTCCACCGCGCCGATGACGAGAATCTCTGCATAAGCGGAAATCCTGGCCGGTGCCGGCGGGTGTGGTAGGGCCAGGATCTCGCGCGCCTTGGCTTCCTCCCAGGGCTCGAAAAAGGCAGCGAAGGGGGCATCGAGGACACGCGCGAGGGCAAAGAGGGCCAGATTGCTGTCGAGATCCTCCCGCGGCGAGCCGAGGAAGGCGCTACGCCCTTCCGCTAGGCGTGCCGCAAGTCGGTCGAGGACGCTGTCGACATCCTGGCGGCGCCCCCCGGCCTGGGCCTGCCGCGGCCGATCCTCGGCGGCGACGTAGCGAAAGCCATAGCGGCCGCGGTCACAGAGAAAATGCGGATTGATTTCGCCATGGGAGCGCTGGCGGACGCGCCGCAGGTGGCCGCGGGCGGCACCGGGTCGGGTATTGCAGCCGATACTACAGTGTGGGCAGATGCCGGCGCTTTCCTCCAGATCCCAGGGGCGCAGGTAGTCCTGATGGTAGACCTTGTCGGTAAACACCCCGGTGGGGCAGACCTCGGCGAGATTGCCGGCGAGGGGGCTTTCCAGTGGGCCATCCTCCAGACGACCGAAAAAGACCCGATCGCGTGAGCCGAAAACGCCAAAGTCTTCGCCGCCCGCTAGATCCTGATAGAAACGCACGCAGCGATAGCAGGTGATGCAGCGATTCATCTCCTGACGGATCAGGGGACCCAGCTCCTGGCTCTGGTAGCGGCGCTTTTCTGGTTCGTATTCGCGGTAGGCATGGCCACTCGCCACCGTCATGTTCTGCAGATGGCACTGGCCTCCTTCGTCACAGACCGGGCAATCATGGGGGTGGTTGCGCATCAGCAGTTCGCTGATCAGTTGGTGTTCGTGCTGTACTTTGGCTTCTGCGCGCCCCAGTTGCAGATCGCGGCTAGCGGGCAACAGGCAGGCCATGGTAAGGCGCGGCGGGTGCTTGCCGTCGTGGGGATAGACCATCACCCCGCACTGGCGGCAGGCTCCCAGGCTGCCCATGGCCGGATGAAAGCAGAAATAGGGGATGCTGCTTTCCTGCCGATGTTCGAGGACGGCCTCCAGGACATTTTGCCCCGCGCGGAAGGGGATCGCCTCGCCATCCAGGTAAAAGACCTCAGCCATGGCGCACCGCGTAGGGACAATGCCCTTCCTGCACATGCGCCGCGATCTCGTCACGGAAGATCACCATCCCCGATAGCAGCGGCATCAGGGCACCTGGAGCCAAGGCACAGAAGCTGTTGGGGGCGATCTCCTTGCCCAGAGTTTCGATTTTTTCGAGATCGCGCATTTCACCTTCTCCTCTTTCGATCCTCTCCAGTAACCATAGTAGATAGGGAAGACCTTCGCGGCAGGGGGTGCAAAAGCCACAGGATTCGCGGGCGTAGAAGCGGGTGGTGGCAATAAGAAAATCGAGGGGGCAGTGTTGATCATCCAGGACGATACAACCGCCGGTGCCCAGGCGCGAGCCGATCTTGGCCATGGCATCGAAGTGCATCGGGGTGTCGAAATCCTGGGGCTGGACGAAGGGCGTCGAGGCGCCCCCGGGCAGTACGCCGCGAATTTCCCGTCCTGGCAGCGGCCCGCCCGCATGTTCGTAGAGAATCTCGCGCAGGGTCGTACCCATGGGTAGCTCAAAGACCCCCGGCTTCTGCACTGGTCCACAGACGCTGTAGAGCTTGGTCCCCACCCCCCCGTTGACCCCCCAGCCCTGATAGGTCTCGACGC
Organism: Acidithiobacillus sp. TH-A67; assembly: GCF_057473545.1. Taxonomy (NCBI): domain Bacteria; kingdom Pseudomonadati; phylum Pseudomonadota; class Acidithiobacillia; order Acidithiobacillales; family Acidithiobacillaceae; genus Acidithiobacillus; species Acidithiobacillus sp. TH-A67. The sequence continues at coordinate 58,995 of NZ_JBYCKU010000012.1, read as the reverse complement.
CCTTGCGCAGGATCCCAGGCAACTGGGCAAAGGATTCGGCATTGTTGACGGTGGTGGGTTGTTGCCAGAGTCCTTTCTGGGAGATGTGGGGTGGTTTCTTGCGGGGGTTGGGGCGGCGTCCCTCAATGGCGTTGAGGATGGCGGAGTCCTCCCCGCAGATGTAGCGTCCGAGGGAGAGATGGATGTCCAGTTGCAGCCGGCCGGCGGGCAGGTCCAGCAATTTCGCCGCCTCGGCAGCGGCCAGGGCGCGGGCGAAGACCTCGGCACCGGCCGCATATTCGCCGCGGATGAAAATCACCGCCTCCTGCACCCCCAAGGCATGGGCGGCGATCAGCATGCCTTCGAGAATCTGCTGGGGGGCACCAAAGAGCAGGGCGCGATCCTTGAAACTGCCGGGCTCGGTCTCATCCAGGTTACAGACCAGATAACGGGGCTCGGGGGCATCGAGGCCGCGCAGGCGCCATTTCACACCGGTCGGAAAGCCCGCCCCACCACAGCCGCGCAGACCGGATTTTTCCACCAGGGCAATCAAATCTGCCGGAGACATCTGCAGCGCCTGCGTGAGCCCCTGGTAGCCCCCCACGCCGCGATAGGCGTCGAGATTGGCCGGATCGTCACTCGCAAAGAGCATACTGAGGGGCTGAATGCTCATGACTCGCACTCCCAGCCCTGGAGTAGCTGGCGCAGGGCCTCGGCGCTGAGGGGCGCAACCGTGTTCTTGCCATCGACAAAGGCCGCTGGCGCGCGCTCGCAGAGGCCCAGGCAGACATGGGGCAGGACGCTGTAGCGCCCGTTGCTCTGGCCGAGGGGCACGCCGCTTTGCGCCACCGCCATCTGCAACAATCCGGGTGCGCCGGCGAGATGGCAGGCGATACTGTCACAAATGCGCAGCACATGGCGTCCGGGGTCCTCGCGCAACACCAGGGGATAAAAGGTGCAGAGTTCCTCTACCCGCACCGGGCTGATGCCGCAAAGACGCGCTACCAGCTGCAGTCGGTTGTCATCGATCCAGCCGTATTCCGCCTGCAGGATGCGCAACAGATCGCAGACGGCGGCCTCCGGATGGCTGCCCGCATGTTCCACCACCTGCTGCAAGCGGCTGAGCAGGGCTGTGGGTACGCTTTCAGCGGTCGAGGTCGGCGAGGACATAATCCAAGGATCCAATACTGGCGATGAAGTCGGGAATGGCGAGACCCTGCCCCAGCTCGGTGATCATCTGCACATGCGGAAAGGAGCCCGTGCGCACCCGCAGGCGTTGCGGGCGTGGGCCACCATCGCTGCAGACAAAATACCCCAGCATCCCACGCGCCGACTCCCCCAGCCCCAGGGCCACCCCGGCGGGTGGGCCAAATTCCGCCGCCATCTGCTCGAAGTGGTGGATCAGGGTCTCGATGTCTTGCAGGGTGCGGTCCTTGGGCATTAGCGCCTCGGCAGCATCGCGCGCGAGCACTGGGCCCGACGGCATCATCTTCAGCAGCTGGCGCAGGATACCGATGCTCTCGTGAATCTCTTCCAGGTGCAGGGCGGTGCGGCTCCAGGCGTCGCCGTCGCTGGCGGTGGGTACGGCAAACTGCAATTGCGGATAGAATCCGTAGGGTTCGGTTTTGCGCAGATCCCAGGCGCTGCCGGTGCTGCGCAGGACGATGCTCGTCGCTCCCCAGCGCTCGGCCATGGCGGCACTCACCTGGCCAATGCCGCGGGTGCGGGCGCGGAAGATGTCATTATCGATGCTGAGCGCTTGGGTATCGCGCAGGCCAGCTTCGACGCGGTCGAGGACCGGGCGCAGTTTCTCTTGCCAGTCCTCCGGCAAATCCTCGGCTACCCCGCCAATGCGAAAAAACTGCGGATGCAGGCGTCCGCCCGTGAAGTCTTCGATCAGGTCGAGGAGCAGGGAGCGGTCGCGAAAGGCATAAAATGCCGGACCCATGGTGCCGAGGTCATTGCCATAACTGCCCAACCAGACCAAATGCGACTCGATGCGGCAAATCTCTGCCAGCAGGGTGCGGATCCCTTCGGCGCGTTCGGGCACGCGGATGTCCGCCAGGGTCTCGACGGCGCGCAGGTAGGGCCACTCGCCGAGTACGCCCCCCAGGTAATCGACGCGATCGGTATAGGGGATGAAATTGTGGTAGCTGTGTCCCTCGGCAATTTTTTCGACGCCGCGATGGTGATAGCCGATGTCGGGATCGACGCTCACGACGCGCTCGCCGCGCAGACGTAGGCGATAGCGCAGGATGCCGTGGGTGCCGGGATGGTGCGGCCCGACATTGAGCAGCATTTCTCCTTCGCCGGGGGCGTCTTCGGGATTGTAGACGGCGAGCTGCTCCTGCAGGCAGCCGCGCTCAAAGCGCAGGGGCGGGCGCTCGGTGGCGCGGAGAGGCTCGGCCTTGCGCAGGGGGTGTCCCTCCCAGTCTGGGCTCAGCAGGATGCGACGCAGATCGGGATGCCCGGTAAAGACGATGCCAAAGAGGTCATAGATCTCCCGCTCATACCAGTTGGCCGCCGGATAGATCGCGCAACAGCTGGGTGCCTCTTCGCCCGTCAGGGACACACGCAGACGCAGCCAGTCGCCGGGCTGCAGGCTGTGCAAGTGGTAGATCAGGCAGAGCTGACTTCCGCTTGCAGTCTCCTCTTCCCACGCGGTCAGGTCGAAGAGAAGGCGCATGGCGGGCTCATGCTCCTGCCGGAGGTAGGCCAAGGCGGGGAGGATCTGACTTTCCGGTAGCCAGAAATCCGGCAGCTCGTCGCGCGCGTCACCGGCAGGATGAGCGGCGAAGCGGCGCTGCAGGATCTCGGCGAGCAGCATCAGTTCTCCTGCGCCAGAACCCGGGCCGGGCGGGCGCGAATCTTCCGCTGCAAGAGCAGCAAGCCATCCATCAGCGCCTCGGGGCGCGGCGGGCAGCCCGGCACGTAGACATCCACCGGCAGGATCTGATCGAGCCCCTGTACCACGCTATAGACGTCATACATACCCCCGGAATTGGAGCAGGAGCCCATCGAAATTACCCACTTGGGTTCCAGCATTTGTTCATAAAGTTCGACGATCATCGGCGCCATCTTGGCAAAGACGGTACCGGAGCAGATCAGCACGTCCGCCTGACGTGGCGAACTGCGGATCACCTCGGCGCCAAAGCGGGCCAGGTCGTGCCGCGGGGTAAGCGCCGCCACCATCTCGATGAAGCAGCACGAGGTCCCAAAATTGAGCGGCCACAGGGAACCAGCGCGACTCCAGGCAATGATCTCATCCAGTCGTCCGGCAAAGAAGGCCAGTGGCCCGCGCTTCATGTCCACCGCAGGCCTCCCATCGCCCATTCGTAGAGCCAGCCCAGGGCAAGGATGACGAGAAAGGCGATCCCGCCCCAGAGTGCCGCTGGTGGCAGACCATGAAAAGCGACCGCCCAGGCGTACAGAAAGGCACCTTCGAGCTCAAAGACCAGGAAGGAAACCGCCAGCAGATAAAAACGAATGGGAGTGGCGGGATGCGTGGCCGTACTGACGCCCAAGCCGCTTTCGAAAGGGATGTCCTTGTTGCTACTCGGATGGCGGCCGCCCAGGTAGCGTGCCAGCATCAGTAGCCCGAACAACAGGCCCAGCGCGAGCAGGGCAAATACGGCAACGGCGGCGGCATGATGCAGGGGCATTCGGCTCTCCTTGCGAGTTTGCTAAGAGTATAGTCAAGAAAAACATACTTGGCAGATCCGTCGCGCCGAAGCCTAGGATACGGATCCGGGCAAAGAAAATCGTCCACAACTGCACTATGCTGAAAGCAGCGGAGAAGCGAAGTGGGGCTTTCGTCCCAAGGAGATGGTTATGGCGCTGTGGGATGAGCCGCAGGTGCAGGAGAGAATCCTTGATTATCTGGATGCGCACCAAATGCTGGCCAGCTTTACCAGTATTGGCGGGGTGGCCGTGCGGGATGGTGCCCACTGCCAGTGTCGATTGGTAGAAGGCGGTCAGGACCAGAATCTGCTGAGCTGTCTGGTCGATTTCGAGGAAGAAATCGGTTTTGGTGCCGCTGAGCGGCAACGCCTGCGTCAGCAGGGCGAGTTGCATGTGGTTCTGGGCAGTGACGGAGTGGTGCGCGATGCCTGGCTGTGCCGTGGAGGGAGCTGCTGAACCCTCACTCCGAAGCGTTTTCCTGCAACACTCGCTCGATGCGGCGACCAGCCAGAGGGATGCCACCAGTACATGCATTGCCAGAGCCAGCCGGGGGTGAGCCAGGGTCGCAGCGCCAAAGCCCTGCGCAAATTACATAGATTATAATCAATAAAATATTTTTAAATAAAAAATTATATTCTATGTATTTTGTTGGATAAGCTCTGTTCGTACCCAATATCGGGTACAAGCAGGAGATCCTCCATGAATACCAACCTCTTGACTGCCGTCACGGGCGGTCTGCTGTTGATCACACCGCTTTTGTACATCTTAGCCGCCCTGCCCAAGGCGCTGCCCGGAATGGCCTCGGCGCAGCGCTACCGGGTGCGGATCCAGTTTGTGTCCATTACCGGATTTTTGCTTGCACTGGCAGCAGTCGTGGGCTACGCCCTGGGTGCACAGGGAGACTTTGTCCTGTTCGCGCTGCCCTTGCCGGCCACTGCGGCGCATCTCGACCTGTCGGTGCAGCTCAACGCCATGACCATGCTGCTGGCGCCTTTGGTGTCCTTCGTGTTGATGATCCTGGCGCGGTTCAGTGTCGAATATCTGGATGGCGACTGGGCGCAGGCGCGCTTCTTTCGTCTCCTTGCCCTCACCGGCGGTTTTTTTCTGCTGGTGACCATTGCCGGTAACCTGGGATTCTTCACCCTGGCGATCATTGCGACGGGCTTCAGCCTGCACCGTCTTCTCGATTTCTACGACGACCGGCGCAAGGCGATCATGGCAGCGCACAAAAAATCCCTGTTCAGTCGTGCCGCCGATCTTTGTCTGCTGCTCGCCAGTGGCCTGACGGCGAGCGGCGCGGGAACGCTGGAGTTCAGCAAGATCACTGTCCTTGCCCAGTCTCCAGCCTTCCCCTGGCAGTTGCAGCTGGCGGCCTGGTTCCTGGTCTTCGCGGTGATCCTGAAAAGTGCCCAGTTTCCGTTCCACGGCTGGCTGATCCAGGTCATGGAAGCGCCAACCCCGGTCTCGGCCTTGATGCACGCGGGTGTAGTCTATAGTGGTGCCATTGTCGCCATGCGCATGAGCCCGCTGCTCCTGCGCGAAGAGTCTGCTCTGCTCTTTTTGGGCGCCATTGGCTTGCTGACCCTGGCGATTGGCTCGCTGGTCATGATTACGCAAACTGCGATCAAGTCCTCTCTGGCCTGGTCGACGGTGGCACAGCTGGGCTTCATGTTGCTGGAGTTGGGCTTGGGGCTCTTTTATCTGGCCCTACTGCACTTGTTGGGACACTCCTTGTACAAGGCGCATGCCTTCCTCAGTTCCAGCAGTGGGGTGGACCAGTTACGGCAGCTGAAGCCGCAGGCAGAGAAGGGCGGCTTTGCGACCTGGCTTCTCGGTACCCTGTTGGGTTTGGCGGCGTCTTTGGGTTTGGCCCTGGCTTTTGCGCTGCAACCCCTGGGGCACCCAGTGACCCTCGCGATTGTGGTCATCATTGGTATCGCCATGTCGCAGATCTTCATCAAGGGGACGCTGTTTCCCAGTTGGGGCAGCCGTGCCGGCGCGGCCGTGCTGGCGGTACTGATGATGCTGGTCTACTACGTGCTGCATATCCTTTTTCATGGCTTCTTTGGACCAGATTTCGCTGTCTCTGTCAGCAATTCCGTCCACTACCAGGTCTTTACCGCTTGGGTGATGCTGACCTTCCTGTTCCTCTCCTGGATTCAGGGACCGGGAAGGGTGCAGCTGCCGGTAGCCTGGCAACAGAGTCTCTATGTGGCCTTGTACAACGGCCTTTATGTTGACCTCTGGATCGAGAGGATTGCCTATCGGCTATGGCCAGAGAAGTTTGCCGTCGAAAAACAGCGACCGAGCATGGAATTTGCGACCCTGGAGTCTGATGAGGTCTCGAATACTGCGGGAGGTGGACGATGAAAGAAGAGATCATGCAGCAGAAGCAGTGGGAAGAAGCCGTACAGCAGGCCTGTGCCCGCATCGCGCCGGTTTGGCCTCTGGATTCCTTTGTTGCCGTCAACCCCTATTGGGGCTTCATGGAACAGGATTTTGCCGAGACGGCAGTGTATCTGAACCGTCTCTCCGGTGAAAAACTCTTCCTCGACCGCTCTTGGTTTCGCCAGCAGTGGGAAGCTGGCAAGATGCGCATCGAGGACGTGCAGGCGGCGGCCGCGGATTTCGCTCAGACCCTGAGCAGCAGTGAGGTGCATTGTTATCTTCGCCGCGAGGAGGCGCCACAGACGCAGCCGCTGGCGCTGCTCAGCAATGTCCTGCACCGACCGGATGCCCCGGCCTTGGAAGACTTCCTGCTCGATCAGATCGGACAGTTTCTGGCGGCGTACTATGATCGTGGCCAGGCGGCCTGGACGCGTCCCGGCGCGGCGGACGAACAGGGGCTCTTCGATGCTTGGCGGCAGTATGCACTACGCAATCGCAGCGCCAGTGTCATCGGCATTGGCGACATCCGCCGGATCCTGCTGCAGGTGCCGAGGGAAGCCGCGGCCGCGCGCCAGTGGGCTCTGGAGATTCTGCAGATCCCGGATGGACTGCTCCCCGACTACCTCCTCGCCTTGCTGAAGTCCATCGGTGGTTGGGCCAGTTGGTGCCGCTACCAGACTTGGCAGGCGGAGTTGCAGGGGAAAAGTCGCAGTGATCTACCGGAGCTCTTGAGTATCCGCCTGGTCTGGGAGGCAATGCTGCACTCCTTTGCCAGCCCAGAGAAGCGCAAGCAGTGGCGTAATGAGTTACGTCGTTGGCAACATGGCGAGGTCAAGCCATTACAACGGGAGATGGAGCTGCGCGAGGCGTGTCTGCGTGCCCTGGAAAAGAACTTTCGCCAGGGGATTGCGCGGCAGTTCCACCGCCGTCGGGGGGATTCCCCAGTATCGTCTGCTACGCGTCCCCGCTTGCAGGCGGCCTTCTGTATCGACGTGCGCTCGGAGGTCTTCCGTCGCCACCTCGAGTCGGTTATGGAGGACGCGCAGACCATCGGCTTTGCCGGATTTTTTGGGGTGCCATTGCAGTATCAGCGGGCGGGAGAATGCCATGCCCGTGGTCATCTCCCGGTCCTGCTGCCCGCCAAGATGACGGCGCAGGAGTCGTTGCCTGGCAGTCTGCAGAAGAGGCGCCTCGGACGCCTGCGTCGGCGGGCGGAATGGAAACAGTTCAAGACTGCGGCAGCGTCCTGCTTTTCCTTCGTGGAGTCCTCTGGAGTGGTCTATGGCTTCCGCATGTTGAGCGAAAGCCTGGGCTGGCAACAACCGTCCCAGGCACCGGATCAGGCGGGGTTGAGCGCGGACGAGATGCGACAGGTGCATCCCGTGCTTGCCGATGCGGCCTTCACCGGTAACCCGGAGGCCAAGACGGAGCTTGCCGAAAAAATCCTGCGCGGCCTGGGGCTGACGCAAAGCTTTGCCGCGCTGGTGCTGTTGTTTGGACATGGCAGCACGACCACCAACAATGCCCACCGAGCCGGTCTTGACTGTGGCGCCTGTGCCGGCCAGACCGGGGAGGTCAGCGCCCGGGTGACCGCCGACCTGCTCAACGATGCGGCGGTGCGCAGCGGGTTGCGGCAGCGAGGGATCGCTATTCCCTCCGACACCGTTTTCCTGGCCGGTATGCACGACACTACCCTGGACCAGACGCAGTTGTATCCATCTTCGCTGACACCAGCACCGGAGTTGTTGCAGGAGATACGCGAGGCACTGCAGCGTGCTGGGGATCTCACCCGCCTGGAACGGATCACGAAGCTCGTGCCCGCGGTAAGCGACTCGCAACAGGCCGAACGCTTGCTGACCTGGCGGGGCAAGGACTGGTCGCAGGTACGTCCGGAGTGGGCCTTGGCGGGCAATGCGGCCTTCATTGCCGCACCGCGCTGGCGCACGGCGGGCGCCAATCTGGCGGGGCGCGCCTTTCTGCACGATTACGAGGCAGCCAGGGACCCCGATTTTGCCGTCCTGACCCTAATCATGACTGCACCACTCGTGGTGGCGAGCTGGATCAATCTGCAGTACTACGGCTCGACGGTGGATAACCTGCGCCAGGGTAGCGGTAACAAGGTGCTGCACAATGTCGTCGGTGGGCTGGTCGGCGTTCTGGAGGGTAACGGCGGCGACCTGCGCGTGGGCCTGGCCGTTCAGTCGCTACTCGATGGCTACGAGCTGCGCCACGAGCCGCTGCGCTTGTCGGTGTTCATCGAGGCGCCGCAAGCGGCCATGGATCAGATCATCGCCGCCCACGCGGTGCTGACGAATCTGGTCGACAAGCGCTGGATCACCCTGTTTCAGATCGATGAAGACGGCACATTGCACGAGCGTTTGCCGGAAGGTAGATGGCAGACACGCGCCATGTAAACCAGATTACGTTTCTGATCCCTCGACGCCCGGCGCGAGGGATTTTTTTATAGTCGGCCAGATCTGTTCCAGTCGCTCCCCGATTTCCCCCTCCTTTTGCCGGGCGAACTGCAGGAATGCCTGCGCCGCCAGGGAGAGTGGCCTTTCCTTAGGATAGACCAGGTACCATTGCCGCAAAATCGGAAAGCCCTGCACATCGAGAACGCGAACGGGCCCTTGCGTGCCCTCCAGTGATAGCGAGTGCAGGGACAGGGCGGCAATCCCCAGATGACCGATGATGGCGTGCTTGATCGCCTCGTTACTGCCCAGTTCCATGCGAACATGCGGGTGAAAATCCTCTTGCTCGAAGACGCGCATGGTGGCCTTACGAGTACCGGAGCCCGGTTCGCGAAAGAGAAAGGGCTCGTTTGCCAGATCTGCCAAGGGAATGGAAATCCTATCCACCAGAGGATGATTGGCCGGTGCCATGACCACAATCGGGTTCAAGGCAAAGGCGATGGATTCGATGGAAAAATCCTCCTGCGGCGGCTCGCCCATGATGTAGGCGTCGTCCTCGGCGGTTTGCATGCGCTCGAGGATGCGGTCGCGGTTGGTAACCTGCAGGAAAAGGTCGATTCCGGGATAGCGTTCGCCGAAGGCGCCCAGCAACTCTGGGGCAATATATTTGGCAGTACTGACGACGGCAAGACGCAGATGGCCGCGCGCCAAGCCGTGACGTTCGGATATGGCCGTTTCAAGGTCGTCCAGACTTTGAAAGATGCTGCGGCAGCAGGCGTATAGGTCCTCGCCGACTGGGGTTGGGCGTAGGCCCCGTCCCACCTTTTCGAAAATCGGCTCCCCTAAGGTTTCTGCAAGGGTTTTTAGCTGGATGGATATGGTGGGCTGGGAGACAAAGAGCTCCTCTGCCGCCTTGCCAACACCGCCAAGCCGCACCACCGCTGCAAAAATCTGTAACTGACGCAGACTCAGATTGCGCAGCAGCCTGTTTACCATGCCGATTACCGCTTAGCGGTAGAGTGCCGCTTGGCCCTGGCGTTGCCGGGTCTGGCTGGGGCGGGCACCCTTGGCTGCTGCCTGACGGACGACCTCGTCCGGATCCTGCAAAAGCATCTGTCGTTGGGTTTCGTCGAGAAGAGGATTGCGAGCGATCGCGTAGCGCACGTTGGGATCTCTGTCGCTACAGAAGGCCGCAACCTGCTCGGGGGTCAGATCGGGGCGCTTGGCAATGCATAGACGAATCACATAGTCGCCGTCTTCAGCAAACTGTGCCACTTCGCTGGGCCGGAGATCCTGGCGCCTGGCAAAGTAGCAGCGGGTTTGCACCCACTGCTCCCGGGCCAGGGCCTGCCGGTAGAGATCAGGAATTTTTGGGGCCAAGGCCCAGCGCAGCCGGGCCTCCAGGTCGAGACTACGCCAGGGCGGCAGATCAAATATGTCGCATTCCTGCATCCGTTACTGCGGGTTGCAGGTATAGCCCGGCGGGCAGGAGGGGGGTGGGGAATTTGGGATACAGTTGTATCCCGGTGGGCAGTTGGCTGGCTGCTGCTGTTGGTTTTTGGAGATCGCGTAGCCTGCCAGCCCACCCAAACCCGCACCAATTGCCGCTCCCGTCAGGGGGCTGCCAGATTGATTGCCGATTACGGCACCGGCAACGGCACCCAAGGCGGCGCCTGCAGCAGTATCGGTGGTGGTTTTACTGTTGCCCAAAGGGCTGCTGTTGTACCCATAGGAGTTGCCATACGGATTGTTCGCACAACCCGCCAGCATCAACGTGGTCAGCATCATGCCCAACCATTTTTTCATCGTCTTTCTCCTCGTTCTCTTCGTCACCAGTTGACGTTGACGCGCTCAGCACGAAGCGTGCCCGATATGCATCGCAGAAAAATCAACGTGTTTGCTTGCGTCAAAACGATCTTTTGTCGGGGCTTGGCGACATTAGCCCACAGAACTGGCCATTCGCTTGCGATACTGGCTTAGATCCTTGGCGCTGCGGATCGGTACCTCGAGGAGCGCCGACAGATTGCGCAGAATGCCATTGACCACCTTGCCCTCCCAGATCGTGTCGAAGTGAATCTGGTTGTCGAGCCAACGTTCCAGCCAGCCGGGATCGGGGAGGTGACTCTGTACGCTGTCCTGCGGATACATCTCCTTATTGACGTGCAGATTGGTGGGATGCAAGGCCTTGGCAGTCTTGGTATTGGCCATGAGCACACCAATCTTGGCAAAGGCCAAGCGGGCAGAGTCGCCCACACGCTCCACCGCACGGCGCATGTACTTGAGGTAGATGCCGGCGTGCCGTGCCTCATCCTTGGAAAGCGTTTCATAGATGAACTTGATGACTGGTTCCTGATGCCACTCGGCGGCGGCCTTGTACCAATGCGTCAGACGAATCTCACCGCAGAAATGCAGCATCAGGGTCTCCATCGCCGGCGCTGGATCAAACTCGAAGCGCACCTCATGCAGCTCTTCCTCGGTGGGCAGGTACTCGGGAGCGAAGCGGCGCAGGTATTCCATGAGCACCAGGGCATGCTTCTGCTCTTCATAAAACCAGATCGACATGAAGGCCGAAAAATCCGAATCGTCGCGATTGTCGCGCAGAAACATCTCTGTGGCAGGCAGGGCCGACCACTCGGTAATGGCGTTCATCTTGATGGTTTGTAGATGCTCTGGGGTGATCTTGCTGGCGTCGAACTGATCCCACGGGATGTCCTTCTCCATGTTCCAGCGGGCGGCCTCCAGGGCTCTGAACAATTCTGGGTATAGCATGGTACCAACCTCTCTCGAAAACCTTGCCTGTCAAACAGAAGTATTTCTCATTCTACGGCAAAGTGCCGGTAAAGAAATACCCCCAACTTGCACATATAGCAAAGAAAAAACCCCGCCAATGGCGGGGTGGAGTGTCAGCACGGCGGGCTTCAGTCGGCTTGCCGACGGAGAAAAGCGGGAATGTCGAGGTCGGCATAATCTGCCACCGGGCGTGGGGCGCTGCGCTGGTCGGTGCCAGTTGCGGCACTGCGCGTCGCTTGCTGGCGCAGGGCTGCAGGGCGATCCAGCTGGCGCCAATCGACGGCGTTGGCGGGCATGGTTACCTCCGGACGCAGACGGTTGTTTTCTACCGCCAGCCGCACTGGCTCGCGCTGCAGACCGGTGGCGACCACGGTGACGCGCATTTCCCCTTCCAGGTTTTCGTCGATCACGGTGCCGACCTTGACGTTGGCATCGTCCGAGGCGTAGCTGCGAATCAGCTCACCGACTTCCTCGAATTCACCAAGGGACAGGTCGTTGCCGGCGGTGATGTTGACGAGAATGCCACGTGCGCCGGAGAGGTTGATGTCATCCAGCAGCGGGCTGCTGGCAGCGCGGTTGGCGGCATCGCGGGCGCGGCTTTCGCCACGGGCGGCAGCCGTACCCATCATCGCCAGTCCCATGCCGGACATCACCGTGCGCACGTCGGCAAAATCCAGATTCATCAGGCCCGGACGGGTGATCAGCTCGGAAATACCCTGCACTGCCCCCATCAAGACGTTGTCGGCAGCGAGATAGGCATCGCGCAGGCTGATCTGCTTGCCCAGCACCGCCAGCAGTTTTTCATTGGGGATGATTACCAGCGAATCGACATGCTGGGCCAGTTCATCGATACCGGACAGGGCATATTGCTGGCGCTTTTTGCCTTCAAAGTTGAAGGGTTTGGTGACCACGCCGACGGTCAGGATGTCCATATCGCGGGCGATGGAAGCGACCACGGGCGCTGCACCGGTCCCGGTCCCGCCACCCATGCCCGTCGTGATGAAGAGCATGTCGGTATTTTCGAGCACGCCGCGGATCTCCTCGCGGCATTCCTCCGCCGCCTTGCGCCCGATCTCGGGGTTGGCACCTGCGCCCAAGCCACGGGTCAGTTCGCTGCCAAGCTGCAAGGTGCGCTGGGCGTGGGAGTTGCGCAAGGCCTGGGCATCGGTATTGGCGCTGATGAATTCCACGCCTTCCAGCCCGGTCAGGGCCATGTTATTGATTGCGTTGCCGCCACCGCCGCCTACCCCGATGACCTTGATGACGGCTCCTTCCTGCTGCATTTCGTTCAATTCAAACATTGTCGATTCCTCTCGCTGGATCTGTGGGATGGGGGACTCAGCCGAAGCTGGTCTGTACCCAGTTGCGCAATTTGCCAAAGACGCCGCCCATGGCCGCGGCGCGATGTCCTTCGTCGCGCACCGTACTGGTGGCGGCAGCGGGCTGTTGCACCGGCTCGGCCTGGCCGGCCAGTCCGTTGTGCATGCCATACATGACCAGACCGACGCCGGTGGCATGCCAGGGAGCGCGCACCACCGTTTCCATCCCGGCCAGATGCATGGGCTCGCCGGTGCGCACCGGTAGGTGCAAGATTTCCTCGGCCAGTTCGGCCATGCCCTGCAGGCGGCTCGAGCCACCGGTGAGTACGACGCCGGCGGCGACGAGGTCTTCAAATCCGGTGCGACGCAGTTCGGCCTGAATGAGCTCGAAGAGTTCGCGCACGCGCGGCTCGATGATGTCGTTGAGCACGCGACGGGAAATGGTGCGCGGGGGACGGGCACCGACACTCGGCACCGGGATGTCGTCGTCCTGTTCGATTAGGTCGCCCAGGGCACAGCCATAGAGCTTCTTGATCTGTTCGGCCTCGACGGGTGGGGTACGCAAGCCCAGGGCGATGTCGTTGGTGATCTGGTCGCCGGCAATGGGAATGACCGCGGTATGGCGTACGGCGCCATCGCGGAAAATGGCGATGTCGGTGGTGCCGCCACCGATATCGACCAGGCAGACGCCCAGCTCCTTTTCATCCGCGGTGAGCACGGCATCGGCGGAAGCAAGTTGTTCGAGTACCAGGCCCTGCACCTGCAGGCCGCAGCGTTCGACGCACTTGGCAATATTCTGCGTGGCGCTGATGGAGCCGGTGACGATGTGGACCTGCGCTTCCAGGCGGACTCCCGACATGCCAATGGGTTCGCGTACCCCTTCCTGACTGTCGATGGTGAATTCCTGGGGCAGCACATGGATCACATTCTGGTCCTGCGGAATGACGATGGCGCGCGCAGCGTCCATCACCCGACCGAGATCATCATTGCTGACTTCCTTGTTTTTGATGGCGACGATGCCGTGACTGTTGTAACCGCGGATGTGTCCGCCAGCGATACCCACGACCGCGCCATGGATTTGCACTCCGGCCATGAGTTCGGCCTCCTGTACCGCGCGATTGATGGCCTGCACGGTAGATTCAATGTCGACGACCACGCCCTTTTTCAGGCCACGGGAGGGATGCTGGCCAACACCGATGATTTCTGCCTCGCCCGTGGAGCGTGCTTGCGCCACGATACAGGCGACCTTGGAGGTGCCAATGTCCAGACCAACGATGAGTTCCTGATTGCCGCGTTTCATTTTCCTTCACTCCTTGGGGCTGCCGGCCCCTCACTGACACTCGTAGAAGCCGCCTCGGGCAAGGCGACCGCGAAACCGTTGTTGTAGCGCAAATCCATGCTGGCACCGGGCAGCAGATATTGTTGAATCTCTGGGGCGACGCTGACCCAGCGTTGCACACCTTCCATGATCTTTTCCCGACCGAGGACCAGTCGGACCCCGTTACTGAGGATGCAACGCCAGCCACCGCGTGGGTCGAGCTCCAGGGCGCGCACCTGCAGATGCAGAGGTGCCAGGGCCTGATCCAGCTTTTGCCGTTCCTGCAGCATCTGTAGTCCTGCATCCGCTGGACCAAAGAGGGCAGGGAGCTGTTGCGGGATCTCGTTTGCGGGGACCGAATAGACTTTGCCGTTTTTCCCCAGGACCTCGCCGGCGCCCCCCAGCCAGCGGGCTACTGGCTGCACCGCCTGCAGGTCGATAGCGATGCGATCGGGCCAGACCCGACGCACATTGACATTGGCTACCCAGGGTACCTGCTGCAGGGCGTCGCGCACTTGCGTGAGATTCACCCAGAGAAACCCCTGTCCTAGGAATGGAGCAATGGCTCGGTTGATTCGGTACACCGGTATCTTAGGTGAAAGTCCTTCGATGTGGATCGTATCGATGGGCATCAGCGCGGGCTGGCGTACCCAGTCCCAGGCCTGCCAGGCGCCGAAGCCAAGAGCGAGCAACAGCCCACCCCCGAGGGTTATGCGCAGGGTCTTGCCCCAGGGAAAGGGCCGGCTGGGAGCGATGGCCGTAGTTGGCTTTTGACTCTCTTGCGGTGGCGGCGCCTTGGTGACCGGTTCCCGCCGGTATCCTTGCATATCGCGAATGGCACTTACCATGATTTCACTCCCTCCCCCGCGTCGAGGATACGTCTGCATAACTGGCCAAAATCCCAGCCGATGGCCTGTGCCGCCATGGGTACCAGACTGTGGCTGGTCATACCGGGAACGCTGTTGATTTCGAGCAAAGTCGGCGCCCCGTTCGCATCTACTAAGAAATCCACTCGGCCCCAGCCGCAGCCGCCGATTTCGCTGAAGGCCTGCAAGGCAAGATCCTGCAGTTGGCGGTCTAGCACATCGCCGAGGCCCGAGGGCAAGAGGTAACGGGTGTCGTTGGCAATGTACTTGGCGTGGTAATCATAAAACTGACCACTGGCCTCGATGACGATCGGTGGCAGAGCCTCGCCACCGACAATACCGACGGTGACTTCCTTGCCGCTGACGGCGGCTTCCACCAGCACTTCGCTGTCGTGGGCGAAGGCCGCGCCGAGGGCACTTTGCAGCTCCTGGGCGTTGCCAGCGCGGCTGACGCCAATGCTGGAGCCGCCGCGGTTGGGCTTGACGAAAAGCGGCCAGCCCCAGCTGGACAGGCTGTCGGGCAGGGCGTCATCGGCGCGCAGCAGAATGCCGCGGGTGGTGGGGAGGCCAGCGCTTTGCCAGAGACGTTTGCAGCGCCACTTGTCCATCGACAGGGCGCTGGCGAGTACCCCGCTGCCGGTATAGGGGATGCCCAGGTTGTCGAGATTCGCCTGCAGATGTCCGTCTTCGCCGAAGGCACCATGGCAGATGTTGAAGGCAATGTCGACGCCCGCATCGCCCAGTTGCGCGGCGAGGTGTTGCGGCTCGACGTCGATGCCGCAGGCGTTCAACCCCGCATCCTGAAGCGCTCTGAGTACCGCTGCACCACCGAGTAGGGAGACCTCGCGCTCCTCCGAGGGGCCGCCGTAGAGTACGCCAATGCGCTGTTTTTTCGACATCCTGCCCTCATTCATCAAAATCTTCTCCCAGCACACGCATTTCAGGCTGCAAGACAACGCCGAAGCGACGGCGTACCGTTTCCTGCACTTCCATGACCAAGCCCTCGATTTCACGTGCGCGAGCCTGTCCGCGATTGAGAATGAAATTGGCGTGTTGCATGCTCACTTCGGCATCGCCGATGCGACGTCCCTTGAGTCCTGCCGCCTCGATCAAACGCGCCGCGTGGTCGCCAGGGGGGTTGCGGAAGACCGAGCCACAACTCGGCCAGGACAGGGGCTGGGTCGCCGCCCGCTGGCTCTGCCAGGCGCGCAGCTGGGCGCGCAGTGCATCAGGTTCTCCCGCGGACAAACGCAGCCCGGCGCGCACAAAGCAGGCATCGCCCTGGCCGCGTACGGAGCGATAGCCCACCTGAAACGCGGCTGCAGGACGGCGCTCCAGCTCACCGTTGGGGTGGAGCAGTTCGACCCACTCCACCAGGGGCCAGGTTTCTCCACCATGGGCACCGGCATTCATGGCCAGGCAACCGCCCAGGGTGCCGGGAATCCCGGCGAGAAATTCCGTACCGGCGAGACCATTGCGGGCGGCGAAATGGGCGAGTTTGACCGCTGAAATCCCGGCCTCGGCAACCAGTTCGCTATGCTCGCCGATCGTCATTTGATCTAGTCCATGGGCAAGACAGATGACCGTCCCGCGCAGGCCGGCATCGCGCACCAGGACGTTGCTACCGAGGCCCAGCCAGGTGATCGGCCCCTGGGAAAAATTCCGCAAAAAACCGACCAGATCTTCTATGGCGTCGGGTATATAGAAACGCTCTGCTGCACCCCCTACCCGCCAGCTGTTATGGCGGGCCAGAGATTCACCGAGGCGCAGACGACCACCGATCATGCCGGTGCCCCCTTGCCAAAAACCGCATCCCAAGCCCCGGCAAGCTGGCTGATATTCCCTGCCCCCATACAGAGCAGCACCGCATTCTCGGGTAGCTGGATCGGGATTTGTGCTGGCTGCTGCAAGGCGCCGGGGAGATGTATGGCATCGGCTCCTTGCTGTTGTAGGGCGGCTACCAGGCTGGCACTGTCGGCGCCGCTGATGGGGGCCTCTCCCGCCGCATAGACATCGAGCAGGATGCTGCGGTCGGCCTGCGCCAAAACTTCCACAAAATCGGCGAAGAGGTCCCGAGTACGGGTAAAGCGATGTGGCTGAAAGAGTAGTACTAAGGGGCGCTGCGGCCAGATTCGGCGCGCGGCGGCGATGGTGGCGGCCAGTTCCCGGGGGTGATGACCATAGTCATCGACAATGGTGTACCCCTGCCAGTCGCCGAGCAGCTCGAAGCGTCTTGCCACTCCTCGAAACCCGGCCAGGGCCTCGGCGATGATTTCCTGGTTGACTCCCACTTTGCTGGCGATGCCAATGGCTGCCAGGGCATTGAGGACATTATGCTCGCCGGGGATATTCAGTTGCAGGTCGAACCAGTGCACCGCCTGACCATCGACGCGGCGCCAGATCTCGACCTCGCTACCCAGACCGCAATAGCGAATGTTGCGTGCCTGCAGGTCACTATCCTCGGCCAGCCCATAGCCAAGCACCGGTGTGCGCAACTCCGGCAGCAAGCCGCGCACCATGGGCTCATCGGTACAGAGTACTGCCAGGCCATAGAACGGCAGACGCTGCAGAAACTGCAGGAAGGCGGCGCGCAATTGCCCCATGGTATTGCCGTAGGTCTCCATGTGGTCGGCATCGATATTGGTGACCACTGCCATTACCGGAGACAGGTACAAAAATGAGGCATCGGATTCGTCCGCCTCTGCCACCAGATACTCACCGCTGCCAAGGGCGGCGTGGGTTCCGGCACTTTTCAGGCGTCCCCCAATGACAAAGGTGGGGTCCAGGCCTGCTGTCCCGAGGATGCTGGCCACCAGACTGGTGGTGGTGGTCTTGCCGTGGGTACCAGCGATGGCGATTCCCTGCTTGAAGCGCATTAGCTCCGCCAGCATCTCCGCGCGGCGGATGACGGGGATACGCTGTTCCCGGGCGGCGACGATCTCGGGGTTGTCATCGTGGATGGCGGAGGAGACGACCACCACATCTGCGCCGCGCACATTGGCGGCCGCGTGACCACTGAAGATGCTCGCGCCCAGATCGCTGAGGCGCAGGGTCGCCGGGCCGGGACGCAGATCGGAGCCGGAGACGGCGTAGCCCAGATTGAGCAGGACCTCGGCAATACCCCGCATGCCGGCACCGCCGATGCCCACCAGATGGATTTGCCGCACCCAGTTACGCATGTGCAATTCCTTCGCAGGCATCGGCGACATCCTGCGCGGCGTTTACCCGCGCCTGACGGCGGGCCGCCTCGGCCCAGCGCAGTCGCAGTGACGGATCCTCGAGCAGTGGCAACAGAACGCTGTGCAGTTGCGCCGCGTCGAGCCCCTCCTGACGCAGCATGCGACCGGCTCCGGCGTCTTCCAGAAAACGGGCATTGGCCGCCTGGTGATCATCTACGGCAAAGGGGAATGGAATCAGCAGACTGCCGAGGCCGGCAGCGCATAACTCCGCCACCGTTGCCGCGCCGGCCCGGCAAATCGCCAGATCGGCCCAGGCGAGGGCCGCGGCCATATCGTCGATGAACGCATCGACCCGCGCCGGGACGTTTGCGGCAGCGTAGGCCGCCTGGGTCTTTTCCAGATGCGTCTTGCCGCATTGGTGCCAGATTTCCGGCCGCTGCTCCGGCGGCAGTTTGATCAGGGTGGCAGAGCAGATCTCATTCAGCACCTGGGCGCCCTGACTGCCCCCCATGATCAGAATCCGCGCTTTGCCCTGATGTTGCGCAAAGCGTAGCGCTGGCGCGGGTAAAGCGGCAATTTCCGCGCGTACCGGATTACCCACCCAGCGGGCCTTCTTGAGCCCGATATCGGGAAAGCCGGCAAAAACCTGGGCAGCCAAGGGAGCGAGCAATCGATTGGCGAGTCCGGGAATGGCATTTTGTTCATGCAGGCAAAGGCGCAGGCCCAGGCTCCAGGCGGCAATCCCGGCGGGGGCCGAGACGTAGCCTCCCATGCCCAATACCGCTTCGGCGCCGCACTGGCGGAGGATCCGGCGCGCCTGCAGTACCGCTCGCCCCAGGCGCCAGGGCGCGCTCAGCCAACGCTGCCAGCCCTTTCCGCGCAGGCCCTGCATGTCCAGTTGGTGTAGAGAATAGCCTGCGGCAGGTACCAGACGCTGTTCCATGCCCTGCGCCGTGCCGATCCAGTCGACGGCGACGTCTCGCGCACGCAACTCCTGCGCCACGGAAAGGGCGGGGAAAATGTGCCCGCCGGTACCGCCGGCAGCGATGACGACGCCCCTAGCCATGCGCCACCTCCTCAGCCTTTACTTGCTGCACCTTCGCCCGTTTGGCAAGCGGCGGATAGCGGCGGCTCACCGCGAGCACCACTCCCAAGGTAGCGCAGAGAAAAACCAGGGCGCTGCCGCCATAACTGATCAAGGGCAGGGCAAAGCCCTTGGTCGGCAGGGCCCCGAGGTTTACGCCCAGGGACATCACCGCCTCGCCACCAAACCAGATCAGGGTGCCGTAACAGAAGAGGGCATAAAAGGCATCACCGGCCGCGGCGGCGCGACGACCAACGCGATAGATGCGCCAGCAGGCCACCGCATAGAGGAAGATCAGGGCCCAGATACCGATCATCCCGAGTTCTTCGCCGATCACCGCCGGGATGAAGTCGGTGTAGGACTCCG
This sequence comes from Acidithiobacillus sp. TH-A67, assembly GCF_057473545.1. Lineage (NCBI taxonomy): Bacteria > Pseudomonadati > Pseudomonadota > Acidithiobacillia > Acidithiobacillales > Acidithiobacillaceae > Acidithiobacillus > Acidithiobacillus sp. TH-A67. Next base: position 39,614 of record NZ_JBYCKU010000012.1, on the reverse strand, counting down.
GCAGGTAAAAATACTTCATGATACCGTTGCCCAGTCCCACTCCAAACACCCCACCGCGACCAAAAGCAATCAGAGATTGCACCAACTGGAAGCCGCTGCCATAAGGATCGGCCCAGGGGTTGGAAAAGGAGGTAATGCGGGCAAGGCGATAAGGAGCAGATACGGCAAGTACCCCCAGGGCCGCGCCAGCGACGATACCGGCAAAGAGCACATAGCGCATCGGTAATCCGCCCAGGAAGAGCAGGGTGCCGGTGATCGCCACGACCATGAAGAAGGAGCCAAAATCCGGCTGCAAGAGCAGTAGCACACCGAGGACGAAGAGCAGGATGAAGATCGGCCAGAGCCCCTCCTTGAAATCGCCGAGCAGCTCTCCCTTGCGCACCACATAGCGGGACATGAACAGGAGCAGGGCAAACTTCAGCAGCTCTGAGGGTTGCAGGCGGACGATCAGAAAATTGATCCAGCGGTGCGAGCCATTCACCCCCACGCCGATGACCGGCACAAAGACCACCAGCAGGGCAATGAGGGAGATGCCCATGAGTGGGAAGGTCATGCGTTCCCAGAATTCCAGGTCGATGCGGCTGATGTAGTACATCCCAGTGAGTCCGAGGATGGCATAGAGCACCTGCCGTTCGGCAAAAAACAGTGGATTGCCGGTTTCCTGTTGGGCCACCGGAGCGCTGGCCGAGTAGACCATCACCAAGCCAAAACAGAGCAGGATGATCAGGATCCACCACAATACGGTGTCGGCCTTGCCGTTTTCCGCCAACCACCAACTCGGCTTACGCATGGGAAGCTCCTGCCAGGGCATGGACGGCAGCGGTAAACTGCTGTCCGCGGTCATGATAGTTCTGGAACATGTCGAGACTGGCGCAGGCCGGCGAGAGCAGTACCTGATCGCCAGGTCGGGCGAGGGCGGCGGCCTGACGCACGCATTCCAACATGCCGCTTTGTCCGGTACGACGGATGGGTAGCTTGCCAGCCAGGATTCTTGCCAGTTCCTCTTCTGAATTACCCAGAAGCACAGCGCCACGCTGTCCGACACAGGCTGCCGCAAGAGGTTGGAGATCAGCACCCTTGGCGTCGCCGCCGAGGATCAGGACCAAGGGGCCGGAAAGGGCCTCGATGGCGCGCAGGCTGGCGCCGAGATTGGTGCCTTTCGAATCATCGAAATATTCGACATCATCTACCGTCGCCACCCACTGCAGGCGATGCGGTAGACCAGTGAAATTCTGTAGGGTCTGCCGGATGGCCGCCTGCGGAATCCCTGCCGCGCGTGCCAACAATGCTGCTGCCAGGGCGTTCTCCTGATTATGGCGTCCGGGAATACGGAGTTCACTAATGGGAAGGAGTGCCTTGCCGTCGATGACGATCTGCCCGTCGACAATCTCCCCTGCGGCACCGAGCCCAAAACGGCGTAATGAGAGTTGTGCAGAAAGGTTGCTAGGAAGCGTTTGCAACTCCGCATCCTGGCTAGGCAGCACCAGAGTGTCGCCAGCGCTCATGCACCGAGCGATGCGCCACTTGGCGGCGACATAGCTGGCAAAATCACCATGCCAGTCCAGATGATCCGCGCTGATGTTGAGGATGGTCGCGGCACGGGGACGCAAGCTCTCACAGTATTCCAGCTGGAAGCTGGACAGTTCGAGGACGTAGAGTTCCGGCTCCGCCGCCCCTTCCTGCGGCAGCAATTCCAGTGCCGGGGTGCCGAGGTTTCCCCCCACCGCCACCTGCAGTCCCGCGGCTCGCGCCATCTCTCCGATCAGGGTGGTGACGGTGCTTTTGCCGTTGCTGCCGGTGATGGCGATGACCGGCGTCTGCACCTCTTGCGCGAAAAGCTCGATATCGCCCCAGAGCGGGATCTCCGCTCGCCGCGCTGCCGCCAGGGCTGGGGTAAGGGGCGATAATCCTGGACTGCAAAGCACCCGCTCGTACGGCAAAAAGGCATCCTCTGGCCAGTCACCAAAATGGATATGGACTCCCGGATACCGTTCCCGCCAGCCTTGCGCGTCCAATGTTGCGCGGGTATCCCACAAGGAGCACTGAGCCCCCCGCGCCAGGGCAAAACGGAGCAGGGATTCCCCAGTCTTGCCCGCCCCTGCTATCGCCACCTTGCGTGCTCGCCAGTCGGTCTTCTTCATCGGATTTTCAGACTCGACAGGCCAATCAAGACCAGGATCACGGTAATGATCCAAAAGCGGACTGCAACGCGTGGTTCCGGCCAGCCTTTCTTTTCGTAGTGATGATGGAGTGGCGCCATGCGGAATACGCGCTTGCCGGTCAGGCGGAAAGACGCGACCTGGATCATTACCGAGAGCGTCTCGACCACGAAGACTCCACCCATGATCACCAGCACCAACTCCTGCCGGGCGACGATGGCAACGATGGCCAAGGCGGCTCCCAGGGCCAGGGCGCCGGTATCGCCCATGAAGACCTCGGCAGGATAGGTATTGAACCAGAGAAAGCCCAGTCCTGCTCCCACCAGCGCGCCGCAGAAGATGATCAACTGGCCGGCACCAGGGACGAAGGGAACCTCGAGATAGTTGGCGAATACCGCATTGCCTGCCACATAACTGAAGATGCCCAGAGCCCCAGCCACCATCACCGTGGGGACAATGGCGAGTCCGTCGAGACCATCCGTAAGGTTGACGGCATTGGAGGTACCGACAATGACGAAATAGCTGAAGACGATGAAGCCGATGCCCAGTGGAATCAGTACGTGCGGGACGAAAGGCACGATCAGGCTGTGGGGTAGACTCCCCTGGCCCCAGAAATACAGGGCCGTGGCAGCCGCGATGGCAAAAAGCGACTGCAGGCCATATTTGCCGCGCGCCGAGAGGCCCTTACTGTTTTTGCGGCGCAACTTGCGCCAGTCATCGATGAATCCCACGGCGCCAAAGGCGAGGGTCGTCAGCATGGCAATCCAGACCATGGGGTTGCCGAGGTCGGACCAGAGCAGGGTGGTCAACAGAACGACCAGCAGAATCAGCGCCCCACCCATGGTCGGGGTGCCTTGTTTGCTGAGATGGGTCTCCGGCCCGTCGCTGCGCACCATCTGTCCAATCTTGTACTGGCGCAGACGGGAAATGACGATGGGCCCAAGACCCAGGGACAGGACCAGGGCGGTGAGGATACTCAAGACCCCGCGCAGGGTCAGGTAAGAGAAGACATGAAAGCCATGGTAGAGGCTCTGGAGCTGGAGCAGAAGATAATAGAGCATTTCAGCCAGCCTCCTGCCGCAGGGCAGTAATCACCCCTTCCATATGGGCGGCACGAGAACCCTTCACCAGCACCGTGACATCGCCCGCCAGCACTGGCTGCAGGGCGGTAACGAGGGCGTCGATCCCGGCGAAGTGGCTGGCGCCGCTGCCGAAGGCCTCCACCGCTGCCGCGCTCAGGGGGCCCGTGGCGAAGAGCCCGTCGATGCCCAGTTCGCGCAGGCGTTTCCCCGCCTGGGCGTGGTAACTGCGCGCCTCCGGGCCTAGTTCGCCCATATCCCCTAAAACCAGAAAACGCCGACCTGGTTGCTGCGCCAGGACCTGCATCGCTGCCTCCAGACTCGCCGGGTTGGCGTTGTAGCTGTCGTCCAGGAGACGGCTGCCCTGCCGCCCCGCGACCCACTGCAGGCGTCCGGAGACGCCGCGCAGCTGGGCGACGCTACGCACAATGGCAGCGATCGGGGTGTCGAGGGCCAGGGCAGCAGTAACCGCCGCCAGGACATTGGCGCCGTTGTGCCGGCCGGGCAGGGGAATCTGCAGATCAAAGGTTCCCTGCGGAGCCCGCACCTGCATCTCCCCGCCCGTCGCACTCGCCTGCCAGGCGCCGCGAACGCGTGCAGGCCGGTCTTCCAGACTGAAACGCCAGACCTCTCCAGGCGCCTGCGCCGCCCATTCCTCACAAAAGCGATCATCCCCATTGAGCACGGCGATGCCGTGGGTGCCCAAGCCATCGAGGATTTCCCCCTTGGCCGCGGCGATGGCCTCTACCGTCCCCAGGTTTTCGAGATGCGCCGTCCCCGCGTTGTTGATGATGACGAGATCCGGTGTGGCCAGACGGCTCAGCATCCGAATCTCTCCGGCATGGTTCATCCCCATTTCGACCACCGCATAGCGGTCCGTCTGGCTGAGGCGCGCCAGGGTCAGGGGAACGCCGATATGGTTGTTGAGGTTGCCCTGGGTGGCGATACCGGGACCGGTTTCCTGCAGGATTGCCGCGAGAATCTCCTTGACCGTGGTCTTGCCGCAGGAACCGGTAACGCCAATGACCTTGGCGGGACAACGCTGGCGCCAGGCGGCAGCGAGGTCTTGCAGCGCCTGCAGGGTATCGGTGACCAAGACTCCGGGCTCCGCCATCGCCCGGCTGACGAGCACGGCCGCGGCGCCGTTGCTGCGTGCCTGGGCAACAAAGTCATGGGCATCGAAATGTGGCCCAGAGAGGGCAACGAAGAGCGTGTCGGGTTGCGCGCTGCGGCTATCGCTACTGAGTCCGCGAATCCGCAGTTCTGCCGGGCTGCCAGGGAGGGTTTTCCCATGACAGATCTTGGCGACTTCCCGGAGACTCAGCTCGATCATTGACGTAACGCCTCCTCTGCGTGCTGCGCGTCAGCGAAGGGCTGTTTCTGACCGCCGCGATCCTGATAGCTCTCGTGACCCTTGCCAGCGATCAGTACCCAGTCGCCAGACTGGGCATCGGCGATGGCCAGCTGGATGGCGCGTGCCCGATTATGTTCTACGGTCGCCCGACCGCTCGGAATTCCGGTCAGAATCTCGTTGGTGATCTGTTCCGGGTCTTCCATGCGCGGGTTGTCGTCGGTGACGATCACCCGATCCGCCAGACGCGCGGCAATGGCGCCCATCTGCGGACGCTTGCCGCGATCGCGATCGCCGCCGCAACCAAAGACCAGCGTGATCTTCCCCTTGGCAATGGCACGCAGGTCTTGCAGGACGGCATCCAGGGCATCCGGGGTGTGGGCGTAATCGATCATCACCCGCGCCTTGCCCGGTACAGCCGGCAGGCACTGGTAGCGTCCGACCGGCAGGCTGAGGTGGGCAATCTGCTCGTCTTCGATCTCCCAGCCGAGAGCCGCAGCGCAGGCCAGGGCCGCCAGCAGATTGTAAGTGTTGCTGCGCCCGAGCAGAGGACTGCGCAAGCGACGTCTCCCCCAGGGCGTATCCAGCTCCAGCAGAGTGCCACTGGCACCCGGATGGTAGTCGCGCACTTTGATGGCAGCCGCGTCAAAGCCATAGTCCAGAACCTCTACCTGCGCTGCGATGCTTTGCCGCAGTTGCGCAGTGAAGGGATCATCGGCATTAAGGACGGCGTATTGCAGTTCCGGCGTCTGAAAGAGCCGTGCCTTGGCTGCCCCATAACTCGCCATGTCGCCGTGAAAGTCGAGATGATCCTGGGTAAGGTTGGTGAAGACAGCAACGTGGAAGGGGACCGCAGCCACCCGGCCCAGGGCAAGGGCGTGGGAGGAAACCTCCATACTGACCGTCTGTGCGCCGGCAGCACGCGCCGCGACCAGTAGGCGCCACAACTCGACCGCCTCGGGGGTAGTGTTGGGCAGTGCCTGCAGCGCATCCACCGGCCCATAGCCGAGGGTGCCGATGATCTGCGCCGGCGCCGGTGCCAGTTGGGCGATCAGCCGCGTCACACTACTCTTGCCATTGGTCCCGGTCACGCCGATGAGCCGGGGGGTTGCGTCCGCGTCCCAGCAGTAATGGCGCCGCAAGGCCAGCCCCAGGAGCGCGCGGGCATCGGGGCGCGACCATAGCGGACCGGCTTCGGTGTCGGTAAACCCTTCGTGTTCGGCCTCGACGATGGCAGCGGCGGCACCTGCCTGCCAGGCATCGGGCAGAAAGTGCGCCGTGGGTCCATGGCGCGTATCCAGAGCGACAAAGAGCCCCCCTTCGGGCAAGCGGCGGCTGTCACTGTCGATGCCGGTAATGGGAATGGCTCGTGCTGGCTGCAATTCCGGGAGGAGGTAGTCGAGGGTTTCAGTGCTGGACATCACCCGCTCCTTCTGCCCAGCGCTGCTGTTCGGCAATGCTCCGTGGGTGGATAGCCTGGGCGCTTCCTGCCTGCGGCGGAATACCGGCGTTGCGCAAGGCCACGCTCATGGTGCTACGAAAGACCGGTGCCGCGACGACGCCGCCATAGCGCCAGCCTTGGGTAGGGTCGCGCACTGTCACCGCCATCACAAAACGCGGATTCTGCGCCGGCGCAAAGCCGACGAAGCTAGTATTCACCTGATGGCGATGAAACCCCCCTTTGCCGTTGGCCATGGCCGCCGTGCCGGTCTTGCCAGCTACCGTGTAGCCGGGGATGGCAGCGAGAAAGCCGGTGCCCCCGGACGCGACGACCCCGGCCAGCCAATTGCGCAGCTCGGCGGCGGTACTGGCCGCCATCACTCGGCGCTCCTCGCCTTGTTGCCCCTTGAGTAGGTGTGGTTGGACATAGACACCCCCATTGGCGATCGCCGCATAGGCGGCGGCCAGCTGCAGGGTATTAACCGAGATGCCGTAGCCGTACGCAATCGCAGCATGCGCCGCTGGCCCCCATTGTTGATAGGCGGGTAAGCGGCCGGCACTCTCGCCGGGCAGGGCCAGGCCCACGGATCGCCCGAACCCAGCGCGGCTGAGCAAGCCATAGAGATCTGCCGCAGGGGTACGCAGAGCAATCTTTGCTGCGCCGATGTTGCTGGAATATTTGAGAATCTGCGCGATATCGAGGGTGCCATGCCGGGCGTCATCCTGAATGCAATAACTGGCGACGCGAAAACAGTCGGTGTCGACATCGAAGCGGCTGCCGGCCTGGATACTGCCGCTATCCAGGGCCGCTGCCACGGCAAAGGGCTCATTACCGAGCCGGGTTCGAAGGTGTGGGTAATGGCGCGATCCGTGGCACCGGCGGGATCATAGTGTTCCCGATCGTTGGGATTGCTCGCCGGATAGTTGACCATTGCCAGGATGGCACCACTGTGGGCGTCGAGAAGGACCGCAGAGCCCGTGTGCGCGGCGAAACGCTGCACGGCAGCCGCCAGAGCCGTGTAGGCCGCATACTGCAGGCGGCGATCGATCGTCAGGGTCAGGGGCTGGCCTGGGTGGCTGACATTTTCCGGGGCGCTGGACAGCAGGTGCCCATGATTATCGCGCAGAACTTCGCGCTGGCCGGCTCGACTGCGCAGGATGTTATCATAGGCCAGTTCCAGGCCTTCACTACCAACTCCTTCGATATTGGTAAAACCCAGCAATGGACCGGTGATCTGCCCGCTGGGATAGAAGCGTCGGTACTCCTGCAATTCATGCAGCCCGGGGATGCCCAGGGCCAGTGCTCGTGCAGCCAGTTGCGGGTCGACCTGTCGAAGCAGGTAGGCAAAGGCACTACCACTGTGTTGCAGGCGTTTGCCAATCTCTGCTGACGACATTCCCAAGACCCTGGCCAGTTCTGGCCAGCGCGCCTGCTGTTGCGCAAAAACCTTGGGGTCTACCCAGAGGGTACTGCTGGGCACCGATAGGGCCAAGGGCTGACCATAGCGGTCGAAGATCTCCCCGCGCGCCGGCGCCGGAAGCGGCAGTTGCCGCTGGTAACGCTGCTGACCCTGGGCGCGCAGGAAGGCGCTCTGCTCCACCTGCGTCTGCCAGGACTGATAGAAAATGGCACAAAATCCAGCGCCCAATACCGCGAAGATCAGACGCGGTCGCCAGCTGGGCAGGGACGATTCCGCCAGGCCGTTCACCGGGCTTTCACCATGACGATCTGGCTGTTTTTCGGTGCCTCCAGCCCTAGCTTTTGATGCGCAATGTCGCCAACGCGAGTATCGGAAGCCAGAGTCGCTTGCTCCAATTGCAACTGCCCCCAACGATTGTTGAGGGTGAAAATGTGATTTTGCAGGGCCTGCAGATGAATGAATTGCGCCCGACTGTTTTCGCGTGCAGCAACGATGCCGAAGAGGGTGAGAGTGATCAGCGCGACGAGAAGGATGGTGCTACGACGCATGACAATACTCCGGATTCTTGGTAGCGGCACGCAACACGGCGGAACGGGCGCGGGGATTTTTGGCGATTTCTGACTCCTGTGCACGAATAGCGGGGCTGATCTCGACCCAGGGCTGGGCGGGCAGTTCCGCGGCGCGCAACGGCAGGCGGGGATCAGGACGCGCTTCGTGCGCGCGGAAAAAGCGCTTGACCAAGCGGTCTTCGAGGGAGTGAAAGCTGATGATGGCGAGCCTTCCACCGGGGCGCAGAGCGGCCAAGACCTGGGGCAGGAAGCGCTGCAGTTGACCCAGTTCGTCATTCACCTGGATGCGAATTGCCTGGAAGCTCCGGGTAGCGGGGTGGATCCCTTTCCCTGCAGGGAGCAGATCGCCGATCAGCTCCGCGAGCTCGCGGGTACGCAGAAGAGGGGCGTCTTGACGCTGGGCGATGATGGCTTTGGCGATCCGCGTTGCCGCCCGCTCTTCACCATACTCCTGCAGCACGCGTCGCAGCTCCCGAAACTCCACCTGCGCCAGCCACTCGGCGGCAGACAGCCCCTGACTGGGGTCCATGCGCATATCGAGCGGGCCATCGCGCAAAAAGCTGAAGCCACGCTCGGCCTCGTCCAGTTGCGGCGACGAAACCCCCAGATCGGCGAGGATGGCATCCACCCGCCCGAGCCAGCCGCGTGCTTCCAGCAGTTGCGCCAGGGCGTCGAAGGGGGCTTGGACCAAGTCCACGCGCGGATCGTCGGCAAAGCGTTCGCCCAGCGCCTGAATAGCCGCCGGATCGCGGTCGAAGATACACAGCCGATCATCGACGGCCAGCTGCGCGAGGAGCAGGACGCTATGGCCACCCCTTCCCCCGGTGGCGTCCACCAAGCGCCGTGGCCCTGGAGTCTGCCAAACCGGCTGCAGTGCCGCAAGCACCTCGTTGGGCAGAACTGGCTGGTGGGCGCCGCTCATAGCTGCAAATCTCCAAGGCTCGCGAGCAGGTCCTCATCAGGCGATAGAGTCTGCTGTTGCTGCCACAGCGCTGCATCCCAGATCTCGAACTTGCTGACTTGCCCCACTAGCACCACGTCGCGCTCGATCTGTGCGTATTGCCGCAGATTGGCGGATAGGAGGATGCGGGACTGGTTGTCGAGACGGAGTTCTTCTGAGTGGCCGATGAAGATGCGCTGGAAGCGGCGGACGCTGGCCTGGGTGTTGGGGAGGGCGGCTATTTGTCGTTCGACTTCCTCCCAGCGCGGCAGAGGATAGGCCCAGAGGCAGCGCTCGGCCGCTTCGTTGGTGGGGTTGATGGTCAGCACGATCTGCCCGTCACAGAGGGCGTTGAGCTGGTCGCGAAACCGCGCCGGCACGCTGAGACGTCCCTTGCTGTCGAGAGTATGACAATGCGTGCCGCGAAACATGACCGGGTGGCTCTCCGTTTTTTACCACTTTGCCCCACTTCTTCCCACACGGTTAAGGGTAAGGACGGGTCTTGTTCGTGTCAAGGTAAAAAGACTCATCTTTTCGGTATCTTAGCGATTTCTGAAGTGATTTTCGTGCGATTTCTGAGGAAAAGTCGACAAGCATATGAATTTAAGTGAAGTTTTTCCTGAACGACGAGAATGGCTAGCAGGTGGGGAAAAGTGGAGTGAGTCGATAAGCCGGGTTCTGTCGTGGACGACCATTCCTCTAGGCCGGCCCTTACGAGCCGGCTCCAGCAACCTACCCGCGCACGCTGCGGGCCACAGCTTGGTGCGCCTATTTGGTCTTGCTCCGGACGGGGTTTCCCCTGCCACTCCCGTTACCGGGAGCGCGGTGCGCTCTTACCGCACCTTTTCACCCTTACCGGCGTTTACACGCGTTGGCGGTATGTTTTCTGTGGCACTTTCCGTAGGCTCACGCCTCCCGGCCGTTAGCCGGCGTCCTGCCCTGTGGAGCCCGGACTTTCCTCCCCGGATTGCTCCGCGGCGGTCGTCTGACTCACTCCACCGCGCACTATACGCACTTTGCGGCGCGGTACAACTCGGCACGCCCCGCCAGACTGGAACTATACTTACAATACAACGTGATCTGAGGAGAGACTGCCATGATCGATGATACATTTCTGGATGAAGCGCATGAGCTGCCGTCCGTGACCCCCATGGAGCGGGTGGTGGCGTGGTCGGTGTTTCGCACGAGGGACGCGGCGCAGCAATTTCTGGAGCATGTCCATTTAGCACCGGGCCAGGCACTGGTGGGTGGGCATGGCAAGGACAGCGTGGCGGAGTATTGGTGGGTGGGGGTACAGGTGCAGAACCTGGGAGTCTGGGGCAACAGTGCCGCAATAAACAAACATGGGCGCATGGGCGACTAGCCCGAAGCACGGAATCAGCGCTGTAGGGCGGCGAGTTCGGCGGCATAACGTTCCGCGACTCGGCGCCGCTTCACCTTCAGCGTGGGGGTAAGGGTGCCCCCACTTTCGCTCAAGGGCTCGCGCAGGATGGCGAAGCGCCGCACCTGCTCAAAACTCGGCAGGCCTTGCAGGGCCTGATTAACGGCTTGCCGGAGCGCGTGTTCGAGCTGCCGCGCATCGGCACTCTCCCCCAAAGTGTCACGCACGATCTCGGGATTCGGGTAGAGCAGCGCAATCAGATACGGAAGGTGGTCGCCAAAGACGACGGCCTGGGCGATGAGGGGCTGGCTACACAGCCGCAGCTCGATCTTCTGCGGCGCAATGTTTTCCCCCGCACTGTTGACGATGATCTCTTTTTTGCGTTCGGTGATGTGTAAATATCCATCGGCATCCAGCTCGCCCACGTCACCAGTATGCAACCAGCCCTCCACTACGGTCTCGCGGGTGGCGGCATCGTTGTTCCAGTACCCCTGCATAATGGACGGACCGCGCACCAGGATTTCCCTATCGTCGGCAATGCGCAGCTCGAGATTGGGCAGTGGCTTGCCCACGCTTCCCGGGTGAATGGCATTGAGGGGGTTGGCAGCGATGACCGGGCTCGCCTCGGTCATGCCATAGCCCTCGAGAATGGGCAGGCCCAGTCGCAGAAAAAACTGGGCGATGGCAGGGTCCAAAGCGGCGCCGCCGGAGACGAAGTACTGCAGGCGCCCACCGAGCTTCTTGCGCAGCTGTTTGCGCAGCAGATAACTGCTTGTCGCCTGTTGCCAGTTCGCCGCCGTTTTTCCTTCCAGCCCCACGCCCTGGCGCAGAAATTTCCCCAGCCAGTCATGGCGATCGTTGAGAGTCCGCAAAGTGCGTTCGTAGAGCACTTGAAAAATGCGTGGAACAGCAATCAACAGATCGGGACGGGTAGCGGCCAGATCGCGCAGCACAGTATCGGGCCGTTCGGCATAGGCGGTCTCCAGACCCAGCAGATAGCCGCCAAAATGGCCGGTGGCACGTTCAAAGACATGGCTGAGCGGGAGCACCGAAAGCAGTCGTTGCCCGGCGCGTAATGGTACCAGGTGCAAAAAGCCCTCGATGTTGCTGAGAAAGTTATCGTGACTCAGCATGACGCCCTTGGGCCAGCCCGTGGTTCCCGAGGTATAGACGATGCTGGCGAGGTCTTGCCGTCGCAGGGGTTCTGCGGGGAACGCTGGTGCCTCCTCGTCGCCCCCCAGGGTGTCCAGGTCTTGCCAACCGGCCAGACCCGTCGCGGTCTCTTGCAGAAAGACATGACTGGGCGCGACACCCCAGGCCGCGGGTTCCAGACGGCTGTAGATCTCCTGATTCTGCAACAGGATCACACTGGGGCTACAGTCCCCCAGAACATAGTGAATCTCGCGCGCCCCGAGGCTTGCGTAGAGGGGCACGGTAACCGCACCAATGCTGAGAATGGCAAAATCGAGAATGGCCCAATCGACGGAATTGGCGGCCATGAGCAGGACCCGGTCGCCCCGGCGTACTCCAAGCCGGTTCAGACCCCGTGCGCGGCGCCGCACGGTTTCTGCAAAGTCGGCGGCGCGCAGGGGAAGAAACTCTTCCCCCACCCGCTGCCAGGCGATATTTCCGTCGGGATCGCGCTGGCAACGGGCGAAAAGTCCGGCCGCGAGGTGATCGAGACCGGTTACCGAAAGCGCCATCAGCGCAGCGCTTTTTCTGACGGGGTCAGGCTACGCTGGAAACTCTCCAGCGCAAAAATCTGTTCTGCATAATCTAAGGTAGCCTTGGCCGCCTTGGGAATCTCGATGCCCAGGCTTGGCAAGCGCCACAGCAGTGGTGCCAGGGCGCAATCGGCGATGGACAGCTCATCACCGAAAAGGTAGCGTTGCTGGCTGAATAGGGTGCTGAGTTGGGCCAGGGAACGACGCAAAGAGTCCTTGGCGGCGACTTTGTCCTGCTCGCTGTAACCTGGCCGGAACAGGGGGTTGAACCAGTCGCGATCAAATTGCATCAGCCCCACCCGGACGCGTGCGCGCGAGATGGGGTCGGCAGGGATCAGGGGGGGGTGCGGAAAGCGCTCGTCGAGGTATTCGATGATCAAGAAGGATTCGATGACGGCCAGATCACGGTCGACCAGGGTGGGCACTTCGCCGTAGGGATTCAGCGCGAAGAGGTCTTCCGGCTTGTCAGCGAAGTCGATATCGATTACCTGATACTCCATGGCCTTTTCTTCCAGTACAAAGCGAACGCGATGGGCAAAGACGCAGTCCTGCGCGGAATACAGCGTCATCAGGGTCTTCTTGTTGCTCGGTGTTGCCATGCAAGGGTCCTCAAAATGTCTAGTGGGATGTTTCACCGTAATATCGGAGTATTTAGTGTATCAGAACGTGTGGGGGATTGGGTGGGGAATCGTGAATGGATATCAAATTTGATTGCGCAGCCCTGAAGGGTGGCATTACACTGGCGCGACAGAATAAAGTTGTAACTTCGCAACAGTCGTTGTATCGTTGGCTCTAGTGAACCGTGGGAGGGCGATCCCGGCGATCGCAAAAAGGTAGATGATTCAACAGCGCACTCTGAAAAACATGATCTGGGGCACCGGGATTGGGCTGCATAGTGGCAAGAAGGTGTATCTTGGTTTGCGCCCAGCGCCAGTGAACACGGGAATCGTCTTCCATCGTAGTGACCTCCCCGGCAAGGCCTACATCAAGGCCGATCCTTTGCATGTGGTCGACACGCGACTGTCTACTAATATCGGCGATGGGGAAATTCGCGTCGGCACCATCGAACATCTGATGTCTGCCCTGGCCGGCCTCGGCATCGACAATGTGTATGTGGATCTGGACGGTACGGAAGTCCCGATCATGGACGGTAGTGCCGCGCCCTTCGTATTCCTCATCCAGTGCGCCGGGGTGGAGGAGCAGAATGCCCCCAAACGTTTCATTCGCATCACCGAGACCCTGGAGGTGCGCAATGGCGACCGTTGGGTGCGTCTCGAGCCCTTCGATGGCTTCAAGGTCAGCTTTACCATCGACTTCGATCATCCCGTGGTACGCAATGGCGGTCAGGAAGTTAGTGTCGACTTTGCCCACACCTCCTATCTGAAGGAAGTTTCGCGGGCGCGCACCTTCGGCTTCATGCGCGAGGTCGAAACCTTGCGGCGCATGGGTTTGGCCCTGGGGGGCAATCTCGATAACGCCATCGTCGTTGATGACTACCGCGTGCTCAATGAGGATGGCCTGCGCTACGCCAATGAGTTCGTCCGCCACAAGGTCCTCGACTCCATCGGCGATCTCTACCTGCTGGGGCATCCGTTGCTGGGACATTTCTCTGGTCACAAGGCGGGGCATGCCCTCAACAATCAGCTTCTGCGCCTGCTCCTGCAGCGCGAGGATGCCTGGGAATATGTGGATTATCCCTCGCTGGAGAAGGCGCCGTTTTCCTTTGTGGATTCCCTGGCGGCGGTCCCTGCCTGATCCAGGGTCCGGACCAGTCGTTGGAGGGCGGCGCCGAGGGCGCCGTCGCTGTTTTCTGCCAACTCGCGCAGGGCGTCCGGCGCGGGTCCGGAGATGCGGGTAGCGGCAGGCGGCCGCGACGCAGACGCTTGCGATTGCCATGGGCGTACCGTGGCCACGATCCGTTCCGTCGGATACTCTGGAAAACGCGCATTCCAACGCTGACAGATGCGTTTCTGATGGCGTCGTAACCAGGCCAGCCAGACGCTGCTCTCCACCAAGACCTGCAAGGTGCCATCGCGCCAGTCCACGAGCCAGGTGCGTTCCTGGGCTTCCAGGCTCAGCAGCGCATTCCAGTCCTGCTGCCGGGCGTGCAGCTCCTGTCCGTGACGAAACACCGCTGCGAGCGCCGGGCCGATCTGATCGCGGGCGCGACGTTTCGTCCGCGCGGGCTTCGTGCTACCCTCGGGCATATTTTTTTGACTTAGAGTTTTGGCATTCATGCTGGGAACCATCATCCGTCATGTGGTGGGCAGTCGCAACGACCGCCTGATCAAGAAAGCCCGCGCTGTAGTTGCCCGGATCAATGGCTTGCAGGAACAGTATCACGCCATGAGCGACGCCGAGCTACAGGGGCAGACGGCGCGACTGCGCGAGCGGGTCGGGAACGGGGAGCCACTGGACAGTATCCTGCCCGAGGCCTTTGCCACCGTACGCGAGGCGGCGCGCCGCGTCATGGGGATGTTTCACTATGATGTGCAGCTGATCGGCGGTTACATGCTGCACGAGGGCAAGATTGCCGAGATGCGCACCGGCGAGGGCAAGACCCTGGTCGCCACTCTGCCGGCCTACCTCAATGCCCTGACCGGCAAAGGCGTTCATGTTGTGACAGTCAACGACTACCTGGCCAGCCGCGACGCCGAGTGGATGGGGCGCGTGCACCGCTTTCTAGGCCTGTCCGTTGGGACCATCATTGCCAATCTTTCGCCCGAGGAGCGCCGCGCGGCCTATGCCGCCGACATCACCTATGGCACCAACAACGAGTTTGGCTTCGACTATCTGCGTGACAATATGGCCTTTTCGCCCGCCGAGCGGGTGCAGCGCGGCCTGCATTACGCCATCATCGATGAGGTCGACTCCATTCTCATCGACGAGGCGCGCACGCCGCTGATCATCAGCGGGCCCACCGAGGAAAACACCGATCTCTACCAAAAAGTCGACAAGCTCATCCCGCAGTTTATCGCTGATGAGGACTTCACTATCGATGAAAAGGCCAAGCAGGTGCTGCTCACGGAAGAGGGCGTCGAAAAGGCGGAGCAACTGATGCTCGATAATGGGTTGCTGAGCGAGGGCAACCTCTACGACATTCAGAACGTAAATCTGGTACATCACCTGAATCAGGGCTTGCGCGCGCATCATATCCACCATCGCGAAACGGATTACATCGTCCGCGACGGTGAGGTCTGTATCGTTGATGAATTTACCGGCCGGATGATGACCGGCCGGCGCTGGTCCGATGGCCTGCATCAGGCGGTGGAGGCCAAGGAGGGCGTAGAGATCCAGAACGAAAGCCAGACCCTAGCCTCCATCACCTTCCAGAACTATTTCCGTATGTACGACAAACTGTCGGGCATGACTGGCACTGCTGACACCGAGGCCTTCGAGCTCAACCAGATCTATGGCCTGGAAGTAGTCGTCATTCCCACCCACCGACCCATTCAGCGCAAGGATCTGGCCGATCAGATCTACCGTACGGCGGCGGAAAAATGGGATGCCATCATTGCCGATATCGAGGCCTGTCGAGAGCGCGGGCAACCTGTTTTGGTGGGTACGACTTCCATTGAGCACAATGAATATTTGTCGCGCCGTCTGCAACAGAAAAAAATCCCCCATTCCGTGCTCAATGCCAAGCAGCACGAGCGCGAGGCGGAAATCATTGCCCAGGCAGGAAAATCCGGTGCCGTAACCATCGCCACGAACATGGCCGGCCGCGGTACGGATATCGTTCTCGGTGGCAATGTCGAGCATCAAGTGGAGATGATCAAGGCGCGTACTGATCTCGACGATGTCGCCAAGGAGGAACTGGCGCAGGCCTTGAGGGATGGCTGGCAGGCGGAGCACGACAAGACTCTGGCGGCTGGCGGTCTGCACATCATTGGTACGGAGCGCCACGAGTCGCGGCGGGTAGACAACCAGTTGCGGGGGCGTGCCGGGCGCCAGGGCGACGTTGGCAGCAGTCGCTTTTACCTGTCTCTGGAAGACCCGCTCATGCGGATCTTTGGCAGTGATCGGCTGGGCGGACTGATGCAGAAACTTGGCATGCAGCCGGGGGAGGCCATCGAGCATCCTTGGGTGACCAAGTCCATCGAAAACGCCCAGCGCAAGGTCGAAGCGCGCAATTTCGATATCCGCAAGCAGCTGCTCGAATATGACGACGTCGCCAATGAACAGCGTAAGATCATTTACGCCCAGCGCAACGCCTTCATGGACAGCGACAATTTGCAAAGCGAAGTGGACTCCCTGCGGGTCGATGTGTTGGAAGCCCTGCTCGAAGACTATGCCCCGGCGGGCGTCATGGAAGAGCAGTGGGATATTGTTGGTCTGGAAACGGTCCTGGAACGGGTTTTCGCGGAAAAATTCCCGGTGGGGGAATGGCTGGCAGCCGATCGTACCCTGAACCATGAAGGGTTGCAGGAGCGGATTCTGGCGGCGGTGCGTGCCCGCTGGCAGGAGCGCGAGGCACTGATGGGTGAGGAAATGGCTCGCCATCTGGAAAAGAGTGTGACCTTGCAGGTGCTCGATAGCCAGTGGAAAGATCACCTCGCCAGCATGGACCACCTGCGCGAGGGCATCCACCTGCGCGGCTATGCACAGAAGAACCCCAAGCAGGAGTATAAGCGCGAATCCTTGGCCTTGTTCAATGCCATGCTGGCACGGGTGCGCGAAGAAATCGTCAGTACCCTGTCGCATGTGCAGGTCAGCCCGGTCAGCGAGACGCCTGCCGAAGCCATGGATTGGAGCAGTCTCTTCCCAAGCCGGCCGACGAATCAGGGCCTGGTCTTCCAGCACCCCGACCTGCCTGGTGGCTCCAGTGAAGACGAGGACCGTGACCTGCCCGCCGTAGCGGCCTTGGGTGGGGCGGCGGCGCTGCCCGTACAGGTGCAAAAGGTGGGTCGTAACCAGCCTTGCCCATGCGGTTCCGGCAAAAAATACAAACACTGTTGTGGTCGCCTCGCCTGAGATACTGTCATGCCCGTTGCCCTCGATCCTCCCCGTTCCCTCCTACCGGTTGCCGGCGTCCGCCTTGCCATAGCCGAGGCCCAGATCCGCTATGCCGCGCGTCGCGACCTTACCTTGATGGAGCTCGCTCCCGGGACGCAGGTGGCAGGTGTCTTCACCCGCAACCGTTTTCGTGCGGCGCCGGTCCTGGTGGCCGAGGAACACCTCGCCACCGGTCAAGGCATTCGTGCCCTGATCATCAATACGGGTAACGCCAATGCCGGGACCGGGGCGGTGGGACTGCGTGCTGCCGAGGATAGCTGCCGGGTGGTAGCTGCGGCATTGGGTTGTGCGGCGCAGCAGGTCCTGCCGTTCTCCACCGGGGTGATTGGGGAGCCGATCGACCTGGCGGGCAAGATTGCGGCAGCCTTGCCGGGCTGTCTGCCAGCCCTGGCCGAGGACCGCTGGCTGGAGGCCGCCGATGCCATCCGCACTACCGATACGGTGGCCAAGGGTAGCTCGCGGCAGCTCGATATTGCCGGCAAACAGGTCACCGTCACCGGTATTGCTAAAGGCTCCGGTATGATTCGGCCGGATATGGCGACCATGCTCGCCTACATCGCTACCGATGCCGCCGTTGCGCCGGAGGCCCTGCAGCCGATATTGAAGCAGGCGGTGAATCGCTCCTTCAACCGCATCACCGTTGATGGCGACATGTCCACCAACGATGCCTGCATGCTCATCGCCACGGGGCGGGCGGGGAATGTGCCTCTGGCGCTGGGTGAGGCAGACGCCCTGATCGACGCAATCACCGAGGTGGCGACCGAACTGGCGCAGGCCATCGTCCGCGACGGTGAGGGTGCCAGCAAGTTCATCCCCATCCGGGTCAGCGGCGGACGCAGCGAATCCGAGTGTCTGCAGGTGGCGTATCGGATGGCCCACAGCCCCCTCATCAAGACGGCCTTTTTTGCCTCGGATCCCAACTGGGGCCGCCTGCTCGCGGCCATCGGCTCGGCGGGCGTGGAAGATCTCGATGTTGAACGGGTACAGATTCATCTCGGCGATCTGTGTATCGTGCGCAATGGCGCCCGTGCTGCGGAGTACACCGAAGAGGTGGGGCAGGCGGTCATGGCGCGGGCGGAGATCCCCATCCATGTCGATCTCGGGCGCGGGTCGGCAGAAGAGCAGATATGGACCTGTGATCTTTCCTATGACTATGTGCGTATCAATGCCGATTACCGGAGCTGAGTCGTGGCGGTAGTCCCCGTCGCTACGGGTGTCTTGCAGCGGGGTGATGGCCGGGTGCTGGTTTCTTTGCGTCCCGAGGGCAAACCGTGGCCGGGGTTTTGGGAGTTCCCGGGGGGCAAGATCGAGCCCGGCGAGGCACCTGAGGCGGCCCTCCGGCGGGAGCTGGAAGAGGAGATCGGCGTTCAGATTGGTCACCCCGAAGCCTTTCTGCGACGCGATCATCCCTATCCCGAACGCACCGTGGCTTTGCACTTCTTTCGGGTGCGTAGCTGGCAGGGGGAGCCCTACGGGCGAGAGGGGCAGCAGATTCGCTGGATCTACCCGTGGGAAATTGCAGCACTCGATTGTCTTGCGCCCAATCTGCCGGTGGTCGCCAAGCTGCTCGGCGAAGAGCTCCCGCAGCCGCCGCTTTGGCTGATTGCGGATCCCGCGCGGTTGCCGGCTTCCCGCTTTTTGCCGGCTCTGCAGTCCGCCATCGCTGTCGGCCTGCGTGCCGTGGTGTTGCGGATCAAGGAGACGATGCCAGCGGAGCTCGCGGCGGCGATGCCTGGGTTTCTGGAGCAAGCCCGCAATATGGGCGTACGCTTTTTCCTCAATCATCCCGAACCGGCCCCAGACTGGCCAGTTTCCGGCCAGCACTGGACGGAAGCCCGCCTGCAGGCGGCAACGGGGAAGCCATCGGAACCTTTTGGCGTTTCTTGCCACGGGGGGGAGTGCTTGGCGCGCGCTGCACGGTTGCATGCGCGTTATGCCTTTCTCTCTCCGCTGTTCGCCACCCAGACCCACCCCGACGCGCCGGCCCTGGGAATCGAGCGCTTTGCCGAGCTGATTGCGCCTGCGGCGGTCCCGGTGATTGCCCTGGGCGGGATGACGCCGGAGCGGGTTGCGGCAGCCCGTGCTGCGGGCGCCTCGGGGATTGCCGTCCTGTCGGGAATTTTGGAAGCCGAAGACCCCGCCAGCGCCACCCGTGCCTTTCTCGATGCCTGGAATACCCATGCCTGAACTGTCGGTCATCATCCCGCTCTACAACGAAATTGACAATGTCGAGCCCTTAGTGGCGGCTCTGCGCGCCGCTTTGGGCGAGGCCGATGTCGAGGTCATCATCGTCGATGATGGCAGTCGCGATGGTAGTGCCGCCGCCCTCGACCGTGCCCAGGCGGAATGGCCAGAGGTCCTTACGGTGCTGCACCTGCAGCGCAATTTTGGACAGACGGCGGCGATGCAGGCGGGAATTGACGCCGCTCGCGGCGAGGTCATCGTCACCCTCGACGCCGATCTGCAGAATGATCCGCAGGACATCCTGCCGTTGGCCCAACGGCTTCTCGCGGAAAACCTGGATGTAGTTGCCGGTTGGCGCAAGAACCGACAGGATGGGCTCTTGCTGCGCAAGATCCCCTCGCGCATCGCCAACCGCCTCATCCGCCGTCTGACCGGCGTGCGCCTGCATGACTATGGCTGTACCCTCAAGGCCTACCGCGCCTCGGTCCTGCAGGGGGTCCGGCTGTATGGAGAGATGCACCGCTTCATCCCCGCCTGGCTCTCTACCCTCACCTACACCGACCGTATCGTCGAGGTGCCGGTGCGTCACCATCCGCGCCGGGCGGGCAAGAGTAAGTACGGCATCAGCCGTACCTTTCGCGTGCTGGTCGACCTGCTCTTCGTCAAGTTTTTCCTCGGTTACAGCCAGCGCCCCATGCACTTCTTTGGGGTGATTGGGCTTTTTTCCCTGTTCATTGGCTCTGGCATGTTGATCTACCTTTTTATCGATAAATTTGCCGAAGGAGCCGCCATCTCCGGGCGTCCCATGCTGGTCGCCGGGATGCTCTTCTTTCTTGCCGGGCTGCAGTTCCTCAACACCGGCATCGTCGCCGAAATGCTGTCGCGCATCTATTTCGAGGGGCAGGGGAAGACCACCTACGTGCTGCGTAGCCGGAAATCCGATCAAGTCTGAGATGGCCCGCATTCCCATTCTGATGTACCACAACATCGCTCGAGCCCCGGCGGGGGTGCGACTGCGTAGCCTCTACGTTGCGCCGCGCCGCTTTGCCTGGCAGATGGGGCTTCTGGCGCGAGCCGGCTATCAGGGCCTGTCCCTGCGGGATGCGCTGCCCTACCTGCGTCGGGAGCGCAGTGGCAAAGTGGTTGTTATCACCTTTGATGACGGCTATCGGGACAATGTGGTCAGCGCCCTGCCGATCCTGCAGCGCTGGGGATTCACCGCCACCTGTTTTGTGGTATCTGCCGCGCTGGGGGCATTCAACCGTTGGGATGCCGAGCAGTTACGAGTGCAAAAGCCGATGATGTCCCTGTCGGAACTCGAATACTGGCGCGACGCGGGTATGGAAATTGGTGCGCACACGCAAAATCACGTTCATCTGCCTGCTCTGGCAGATGCCGATGCGGAGCAGGAGATCTCAGGCAGCAAGGCAGAGCTGGAGGTGCAGTTGGGCCAAGAGATCACGACTTTCTGCTATCCCTATGGTGAAATGGGCGCGCGGGAGCGGGAGATGGTAGCGCGTTCTGGCTTTGCAGCGGCGGTGACCACGCGACGCGGAAGAGCGCAAAGCGATGCGGACCTGTTCACCCTGCCGCGAATTTCCGTGGGTGGCCATCATTTGCCGCATGTATTCCCTTTGCAGCTTTGGACAGGATATGAAGATCGTCTGCGTTCCTGATGCACAAGTGGGTGCAGGAGAAGGATTCTGAGCGTCCGTTTGCTATGGGTGGGGACCAATCCCGGTGGCGGTGGTACGGAAACCCATATGATCACCCTGCTGCGCGCTCTTGCGCAGCTAGGGGTCGATGCCCACGCGCTGGTGCATCCACGGGGCAAAATTGCCGCTGGCCTGCAAGGCGAAGCAGTCTCTCTCCATTATGGGACCTTCCGCAACAGCGCGGATCCGCATGGGCTTCGGGCCCTGAATCGCGGCCTTCGTCAGTTGCGACCGGACGTTCTGGTCGGTAGTTTCAGCAAGGAATATTGGCCGTTGGCTCTGCTCAGCCGCGCCCATGGTGTACCGCTGACGCTCTTTCGCCACATGGACCTGCGCCTTCGCCCCAGCACCCGTTGGCTCCTTTCCCACTGGCCGTTGCGTCTCTTTGCTGTCTCCGCCTACCTCCGCGAGCGCCTCATCGCTCAAGGCCTGCCCGAAGAACGCGTCGAGGTCCTGCGCAATCCCTTGTCCCTTGCCGACTTTCAGCGTGAACCCGAGGCACGGTCGGCGCGACGCCAGGCTCTGGGGTTGCGGGAGGAGGATTTTCTCGTCGGTTTTGTCGGGGCGTGGCATCGCGGCAAGGGCGTTTTCGTGCTCGCTGACGCAATCGATGCCGCCCATGCCCAGGATGCGCGGGTGCATGGCTTGTGGATTGGTGGTGGCCCGCATGCAGAGGCGTTGCGGGAACGCTTGGTTGGTCGAACTTGGCAGCACGTCATCGGTTGGCAGGAACGAGTCACCCCCTGGTATAGCGTCATGGATACCCTGGCCCTGCCGTCCATCGAACCGGATACCTTTGGCCGGGTCCTGGTGGAGGCCCAGGCTTGCGCCATCCCTGTTCTTGGCGCGGCAATGGGGGGAATCCCGGAGAGCTTTGCGGATGGTGTATCGGGGTTATTGC
The DNA here is from genome assembly GCF_057473545.1 of Acidithiobacillus sp. TH-A67. Lineage (NCBI taxonomy): Bacteria > Pseudomonadati > Pseudomonadota > Acidithiobacillia > Acidithiobacillales > Acidithiobacillaceae > Acidithiobacillus > Acidithiobacillus sp. TH-A67. Next base: position 17,734 of record NZ_JBYCKU010000012.1, on the reverse strand, counting down.
TGCCCGCCGGGCACAGTGATGCGTGGCGCGATGCCATTCTGCGTCTTGCCTCTGATCGGGGGCTGTGCCGGCAGCTCGCCGCCAAAGGCCCAGCTCAGGTCGAGGGCTTTGCTGCCGACGCCATCGCCCGCGAATTTCTGGCCGCCCTGGGGCGATGACAGTCGAGCGTCGGAACCTTATGATAAGTTCGGAAAATTTGCGGAAGTTCTCCGTGGAGAGAATGTCATGAAAGCGGCCCTGGTAACACCGTTGCCCATGCAAGAATACCTGGAAGGCGAGCAACGATCGGAAATCCGCCATGAGTATGTAGCCGGACAAGTCTATGCCATGGCCGGCGCCAAATTGCGCCACAATGCCATCGTGCGCAACCTGGCAATATCACTTGGGCAGTACAACAAGCAGGCCGTTTGTGAGTTTTTTATTGCCGACATGAAGGTCCGAACGCGGGCGCTAGACGCTTTTTACTACCCAGATATCGTGCTGCGCTGTGGAAACCCCTTACCCGGAGACAGTCTTTATCTGGAAGATCCTTGCCTGGTCATCGAGGTGCTGTCGGAGAGCACGGCCAATATCGACCGTCGCGAAAAACTTCATGCCTATCAGACTCTCTCCAGCCTGCGTGAATATATTCTTGTCGATTCCGATAGCCGCAGTATTGAGGTCTATCGTCGGCGGTCCGAGGGGTGGTGGCATGAACTCCTCAGCGAAGAGGATCGCTTGCACTTTCATTGCGTAGATCTGGATCTCTCCCTGATGGAGGTCTATGCCGGTGTGGATCTGCCGCAAGGGGAGGCGACGGCCTGATCTCCTACTATGCCAAGGCCTTTACCACTCCATCCTCGCCGCATCATCCTCATCAAGTCCCACAGCGCGGGCATTGGCGACATTCTGCGCAGCTCTGCAGCTTGGGCGGTCCTGAAAAGGCGTTGGCCCGAGGCCGAGCTGCATCTGATTTTTCTCACCCGTTGGCCGGGTTACCCGAGCGAGGAACTGATTGCGGGGCACCATCTCCTGCATAGCGCCCACTTTCTGCCCTTGCAGGAAGGGCGCTTTGCTGGGATGCGCGGTGTGGGTCCGAAGGGCTGGCGCAGTCTGCTGCCGGAATTGCGCCGTCTGGGCAGGGAAATTTCGGCGGATCTGATCATCGACCATGAACCGCACGGTATAGAAAGCAGTATTGCTAGTCTGGTCCTGCGTACTCAATCCCCTTGCGCGGTGACGGTGGGGGTGGCACAGGTGGCGGGACGGGGATGGTTCTACGACCACTCCAGTCCCAGTCTGGCGCGCTACGCCAAAGATCGTGGACTGCCGCAGCCGATGGATTACACCGAGCGCGATTTTGCCGCCCTGGTGGCCTTGGGATTAGAGCGCCAGGGCCAGCAAATTGTGCTCCAGGTGGGCGAACCGGGACGTCTCTGGCAACTCGCCCATCCCAAAGACGAAGATGAGCTTCGCATCGGCCTCAACATCGGCTGCGGTACCCCGGATGCCCTATCCAAAAGACCTGACTTGGAGACTTTGGTAGAAGCTTTGGGACGCCTTTGGGAGAATCGTCCGTACCGTCTGTTGCTCACCGGTGCCGCCAACGAATACGAGATCAATGAGGAGTTTCGGCAGCGCTATCAGACTCGCTGGGGCAGTTCCGCGATGATGGAAAATCTTGCGGGCGCAGGTTCGCTCTCGATTTTGGGTGGTATCATCGATAGTTGCGATCTGTTCGTATCGAGTGATTCTGGTCCATATCACATGAGTGTCGCTTTAGGGAAGTCCACCATTGCGCTGTTTCGTCGGCCTAATCCTGAGCACTATCATCAGAACGGGCAGTTGCAGATATTGGTGGAGCCTGCCGCTGATGCGTTGCTGATAACACTCCTACAATCCTTGGAAATCTGCTGAGAGAACTATGCGCCTACGCATTCCCGACCCCTGGATGTTCAGCCTGTATGCCCTGCCGGTATTTTTTTTCCCTTTAAGTACCGCCGCTACAGGGATATCTGCTGGCTTACTGCTTGTGCTTTATGGTGTTAGCGGTCATTGGAAAAATTGGGCCTCTCTCCGTCAGAGAGTCTGGGTACTTCCGCTATTTCTGTATATGGCATGGACGTTTATAGGTTTGATATGGACCAAGGACCTGCACGCTGGGCTTAAGGTCGCTGCGACTGCTAGTTATGGAATCTATGCTATTATTGGCGCCACGCTTCCTTGGAGGGAGAGATATTTTAAAATCTTTGTTCGTTTATTTTTGGCTGGGTTGGCTATCAATGGTTTATTGGCGGCACTAATAACTTGGCGAGTAATTTTGTGGCACTACAGTCCTGATCTTCCTTATGTGGGCCTGTCAGATCATATTTGGTGGTCAATGGCCTTGACTCATGCTATTCTCTGGCTTATTTTTGATCTAAAGAAGAAGTGGAATTTTTCTCGGTTTATAAATTTGCCGTTGCTGATCATTTTTTCGATAGAGCTTGCTCTGTCACCGGGGAGAAGTGGACAGTTGCTTTTTCTTTTGCTTACCCCTATTGCCATATTTTTTATCTATAGCGGAATTTGGCGTTATTGGGCATTATTTGGTACCGCCGCCATTGTTGCCGTTATGTTGGTGTCGCCGTATGTTCAGTCTCGCTTGGAATTAGGGGTTAAAAATCTCCAACAGTTTGTTTCACAACCTAAAAGTACGGATACTAGTTGGGGAATTCGTCTTGCGACTATGTGGGCTGGCGCAGAACTGATTGTTGAGCATCCTTTTTTTGGAGTTGGGACTGGGGATTTTGGTACGGCTATGGAAAAATTGCAGCGGCAAGGAGTTGTTACGGAAACACCGGGCATCAGGAGCGACTCAGCAGCAAACAGCTATCTGAGTGAGGGCGCAGTTCTGGGCATTCCAGGCCTATTGTTGTTCTTGTGGTTTTTGATAAATTTATCGAGAGAAAAATTGAAAATTTGGCGTGAACCTCAGGGATGGTTGGTGGTCACTTATCTTGGTATTTTCTGGATTGGTGGTTTATATAATACGCTTAACTGGGGTTATGCAGACGCCATGGGGTTAGCGTTTTATGCTGGACTGCCGTTGACTTATTATAAAAATACAAGAGCTAGTGTAATAAATGACGAGCTATAAGAGAGTTGGCAATGAAGACTCGATGTGTTTTAGAAATTCCTAAGAAAAAAACTAAGTCATGAATGTAGGCGTGATCATATTAAACTTTAATGGTCGAGAAGTTCTTCGAGATTGTCTACAGTCTTGCTTAGATGCTGGTGTACCAGAAGAGATGGTGACTATTGTAGATAACGGCAGTACTGATGACTCACTAGCGTTAGTTGAAGAGTTTTCAGGGGTCCAAAAAATCCTGATCGGTTGCAATGCTGGTTTTGCGCGTGCTGTCAATAAAGGTATTTGTGTTACTAACGGCGATTTGATCCTGATTTTGAACAACGACGCCCGCCTCTTGCCGGAGTCTCTTTGCGCCCTTCTGGACTGTGCCGATAAGAATCCTAATGGTGCATTTATTGGTGCACGACTGCTCAGTCCCTCAGGCAATCCGCAAAACGTGGTAGCGGATTTCCCGCATTGGTGGTCCGAGATGATTCCAAATTTTGTAGGAAAATTACGTCGAAAAAATCCCAAAATGCTTGGCGTTGAAAAATCTGTTGACGTACCTTCGTTGATCGGCGCTGCCTTTCTTGTCCGTAAGCAGGTGCTGGAACGTTTAGGTCTTTTGGATGAGGATTTCTTTTTTTATCTGGAAGAGACGGAATGGTGTCATCGTGCCCATCAGAAGGGATTTCAGGTCATATTTTGTCCAGAGGCTCGGGTGGAACACGGTCTGGGTGGCACCGCCAATCGGTACAAGGCGGAGGCGCGCATCGAGTTTCATCGGTCCCGTCTGATCTATGCGCGAAAGGTGGAGGGTACTACTGCACGTAATCTGCTTCTCGGGGTGCTGTTTGCGTCGAGCTTCATCAATTTCCTGAGCAACGCAGTGTTGCTGGTCCTTACACTCTTCGCTTTTTCCAAGCTACGCCGAAAAACTGCCATGTATGGTAGGCTTTGGCTCTGGCACCTCTTGGGGCGCCCCGTTGACTGGGGGTTGCCAAATAAATGTCCTGAACTGAGGAAGTGATGGGCACGGGTCTTTCTGCAGTGTACATCACCAAGGACGCAGCGCAGCATCTGGCAGCATCTATCCGTAGCGTTGTGCGATTGGTGGATGAGGTTCTCGTCGTGGATAGTGGGTCCAGCGACGAAACTGTCTCCATAGCCGAGCGAGAGGGCGCTCGAGTAATCTTCCATCCGTGGTCGGGTTTCGGCGCTCAGCGGGCATTTGCTGTCGCCGCTGCAGTCCACGACTGGATTTTGATCGTCGATGCAGATGAGGTCTTGGAAGCTGATTCGGCGCGAGCTTTGCGTGAGGCATTGGCGATGGCGGATGGTATCGGTGGATTCCACCTTCGACGAAAAAACTATATCGGCAGGCGAGAAATTCGGCATGGCGATTGGGCAGGCGAATGGGTACTGCGCCTCGTGAATCGTCAGAAAGGTCGATACAACCCCGCGGATCTGGTGCATGAGTCGTGGCAATGCAGCTGCGTGGTCGCGCGTTTGCAAAATGCCGCATTGCACCATTACACGTTTTCCAGCACCCAAGAAATGCTTCCCAAACTTCAGCGCTACTCCGAACTCAACGCGCAGAAGGTAGCAGCGCGGGGGCGGTCGGTGGGTCCCTGGGCGCCCATGAGTCATGCCCTCTGGGCCTTCTTTCGCGGTTACATGTTGCGCGGGGGATTTCTGGATGGAGTGGAGGGCGGTGCCATTGCCTGGACCACTGCCGTCGGCGCTTACTTCAAATATGCCATCGCCCGTGACCTGCTGGCGGCACAAGCTGGGAAGCGGCGATGAGGGTCTTGCTGGTGCGCCTGAGTTCCCTGGGAGATGTGCTGCATACCTTGCCAGCCATTACCGATTTGCAGCGCAACGGGAAGGACGTGGAACTCGACTGGCTGATCGAGCCCGCCTTTGCCCCGATTGCCCGCTGGCATCCCGGAGTGCGAGAGGTCCTGCCTTTTTCCTTGCGTAGCCGGCAAGGGGGACTCGGCACGCTCCTCGGGCGGCTCCGCGAACTTCGCCGGCAACTGCGCACCCAGCGCTATGACCTCGTTCTCGATAGCCAGGGGCTGTTCAAGAGTGCTCTGCTCGCCCGTCTGGCGGGGACGACCGTCGCCGGCCTCTCGCCCCGCAGCGCTCGGGAACCCTTGGCGACCTACCTATACGGCCAGCGCCACGCGGTCCCCTGGGGTCCTACGGCCATTCAGCGTAACCGCGAGCTCTTTGCCCAGGTCTTTGCCAGCCCACGCCCGTCAGGACTGGCAGACTTTGGTTTGCAGAAGCAAGCGGTATCCTGGCGCGCGGAAAATCTCGCATTGGCCGCAGGGAAGGATGCGCTACCCTTCGTTCTGGGCTTGCACGCCACTTCCCGTGCCTGGCAAAACAAGGAGTGGCCCCTGCGCCACTGGATTACCCTAGCCCATTCCTTGGCCGATGCCGGCTATGATCTCGCCTTGCCGGCCATGGGCGCGCGTGAACAGGAACGGGTAGCGACCATTGCCGCCGCAGCCGACAATGTCCGGGCCCTGCCGCAGATGGATCTGGAAGGATTGGGCCAGGTCATGCTGCAGGCGCGTGCCTTTGTTGGTATGGATACGGGGCTTTCCTATCTGGCCGCGGCATTGGGTCTGGCCGGCGTGACCCTGTATGGCCCCACGGCTTCTGAGCAGGAGAATATGCCCGGCTCCGCGCAAGCGATACTCCAATCCACGGAAAACTGTGCCCCTTGTGGAAGCACCCGCTGTCGGCGGATCCATCAGCCCGAAGAACCCATTCCTTGTCAGGAAGGAATGCAGCCGACAATGGTTTGGGAACGTTTGGCCCCCTTGCTGGAGCGATTATGATTGCCGGAAGCCAGTTAGACAGAGCAGAAACCCGTCGCTACCGGCGGCACCAGTTCTGGACCGATCACGGCATCTTTCGCGAACTGTTCTACGCCAATTTTCACGAGATTGCACCGGGGCTCTTCCGCGCGGCGCAACCAGCACCCTGGCAACTGAGCCAGTGGCAGGCGCAGCACCACTTCGATGCGGTGTTGAATATCCGCGCGCCTGCTCCCGAGGAGGCCCAATTCCGCTTGGAGCAGGATGCCTGCGATGTCCTCGGTATCGCGCACCTGCCGATTCATGGTTTCGGTTCGCGGGACCTGCCGCAGAAAGACTCCCTGCTGGCCTTCCTGGATCAGATTCCGGAGCTGCCTCCCAGGCTTCTGGTCCATTGCAAATCGGGGGCAGATCGCGCCGGCTTTATCTGTGTGTTGTTACAACACCAGCGCTATGGGATGCCTTGGGAGGAGGCGCGCAAGGAGCTACGGCTCTGGCCGTACGGCCACATCCGCCATGCCAATACCGGCATCCTCGACTGGTTTTTTGCCTGCCTCCAGGCGGATTTGCGGCAGGAGCCGGGACTCACGCTGCGGGACTGGGTGGCGACGCGCTACGATCGGGAACAGATGCTGGCCAGCTTTCGCCCCTGGTATCGTCTCGACTGGCTGACGGATCGCATCCTGCGGCGGGAATGATGTCGCGCCTCTACCGCCTGCTGACTCGTCTCCTCCTACCGCTGCTACTGCTCTTTACCTGGCAGCGGATACTGCGCCGACCGGCCTATCGCGCCCATTGGCAGGAGCGCTTTGGTTTTGTCCCGCGGCGCAGTGATCGTCCCCTATGGATTCACGCGGTCAGCGTGGGCGAGGGGATGGCTGCCCTGCCATTGATCCGCCAGTTGCGCGAGCGGCACCCTGATCTGCCGATTCTCATCAGCAGCACGACCCCGACCGGGAGGACGCTGCTGGCACGGGAGTTGGCGGGGATGGTCACGCAAGTCTATCTTCCCTATGATCTACCAGGTGCGGTGCGGCGCTTCCTGGAACGTAGCCAGCCGCGCCTGGGGGTACTGATGGAGACGGAGCTCTGGCCCAATCTCTTGCGGGTCGCACGCCAGCGAGGCGTTCCGGTGATGCTCCTGAACGGTCGCCTGTCCGCTCGCTCGCTGGCAGGCTACCGCCGCTTCGCCTCGCTCTTTGCCCCGGCCCTTGCGGGCCTGGCCTGGGTTGCTGCGCAAAGCCCGGACGACGCGCGGCGCTTCGCCGCGCTCGGCGCGACCAGGGTCAGCGTACAAGGGCAAATGAAGCTTGACCTGCAAATCGATGCCGGTCAGCGGGCGCGGGCGGCGAGCTGGCAGGAACGCTTTGCGGGCAGACGTGTTTGGGTCTTTGCTTCGACCCATCCCGGCGAAGAGGAGCTGGCGTGGGCTTCGTTGTCGACCTTGCGCAAGATCGAGCCAAAGCTACTGCTTGTGCTGATTCCCCGCCACCCGGAGCGGGGTGACGCCTTGGCCGAACAACTGCGGAGTGTCGGACTATCGGCGCCGCGCCGTAGCCAGGGAGAGTTTCCCGGAGCGGACGATCCCGTATATCTGGTCGATACCCTGGGCGAGTTGATCGACCTCTATGGCGCAGCGGATCTGGTCTGGATCGGCGGGAGTTTCGTCACCCGGGGTGGTCACAACCCTATCGAAGCGGCAGCTTGGGGCCGGCCCATCATCGTCGGCCCACATATGGAAAATTTTTTCGACACCCTGCGTTCTCTGCAAGCGGCAGATGCCATCTGTCAGGTGGCGAGTGCAGAGGAAGCCATGCGCCGCAGTGCTGAGTATCTCGCCGCCCCCGATCTGGCCCGCGCCTTGGGAGAACGTGCCGCCACCTGGCAAGCGAAGCAGGGCGGTGCCGTCGCGCGCGCCCTGACGGCTATTGAAGAGTGTCTGTAAAACGAGCGCGTTCAGGCAGATTCGCGTCGCCGCCAGACGGTAACCTGGGCGATGCTGTGCTGGTATTTCCTTGCCGTTTCACGAATCACGAAGGGCAGATCGCGGGGATAGCCGGGAAGCAGATCGAAAGTTTCTCCCAGGTTTTCCTGCAGGCCTTGCAGGCTGTCGAGGATTTCCCCATTCCGGCGTACTCCGCCAATCCAACGCTCCTTGGGCGTAAACTCCTCGAGCCAAGTATACGGTGAGCTGATCACCAATAATCCACCTGGGCGGATGCGCTCGGCCATCTGGCGCAGGAACTTTTGCGGATCGCGCAGGCGATCGATCAGGTTAGCGGCGAGGACCAGATCGAAATCGCGATAGATCGGCTTGAGGTTGAGGGCATCCCCCTGCAAAAATTGGCAGCGGCTGGCAGTCGCCGCCAGGCCCAGGGCGTTGAGGTCTGCCCAATGGTGGCTCTGCAATTCCCCTTCCTCGGTGACGGTATAGGGAAAACGCAGCTTTTCCTGCAGACGTGCTGCAACCTGTACGAAGCGGGTGGAAAAATCGATGCCGAGAACGCTCTCTGCGCGAGTTGCCAGAGCGAAGCTGCTCCGCCCCACGGAGCAACCGATATCGAGAACACGCTGTGGCTGCCCCGCGCCCCATTCGGCCAAGGCCAGATCTGCGATGGCTTGGGCATAATTGGCGACGCCAAAATAGTCGGGACCAAAATGAAAGTGGCAATACTGTGCCACCGCAACATCGCTCTCATAGACCGGGACCTCGGGCAGGGGATTGTCCGAGCGCACATAGCGAAAGCCTGCGTGCTGGAAAAAATGACGGCGGAAGGCGTAGCGAGCCTCGCTTTGTGTCTCGTTGCCCAGGCTGATGAAGGAGCCTCCCTTGATCAGGTTATGGCGCTGGTCAAAGGTCGGTACGGTGAAGTCATCGTAATACGGATGCACGCGAAACCCCGCGAACGGGTAGATGGGGGTTTCCGTCCACTGCCAGACATTGCCGACCACGTCGTAGAAATCGCCGTGCCGGAAACGATCGACGGGGCAGGGCGAGGCACCATGGGCAAGCCCGATCTGGGCCGGTGCCATTTCGCCCCAGCTGTCGCTGTCGCCAAGCCCGGAGAGATCGCGCAGACGGCGCCATTCGTCCTCACTTGGCAGGCGCAGCCTGGCGCCGGTCTGTTCTGACTTCCAGCGGCAAAAGGCGCTGGCTTCATGGTAATTGACTTCCACCGGCCAGGACCAGGGCATGGGGCGTTCTTCGGCAATGAGCCGCAAGCACCAGCCCGCCGGATCTTGCCGCCAAAAGCTAGGGTGCTGGGGACGGACATATTGTCGCCACTGTTCCCCTTCGCTGCTCCACCAGCGCGATTCCTGATAGCCCCCGCCCTCGACAAAGGCGAGAAACTCGGCGTTGCTGACCAGCATTTCGCTGGCAGAAAATGCCTGTAACTCCTGCTCGTGCGAGCCATATTCGTTATCCCAGCCATAACGCAGGGCATCCTCGTCCTTGCCTAGGTGCACCCGTCCCGCAGGAACATTCCGCAGACGGTTTTGCGGGATCCCCCGCGAGGCGGAAGGGAGAGCTTCGGGTGTGAAGGCGGCTACCGGGCGCACGCGCTCCAGGGGGAGTTGGCGCATGAGGACGGAGCTTGTTTCGATGTGGATGTTTTCGTGCTCGATGCCCATCAGCACTGCCCACCACGGCGAGTCCCAGTGTATCGGTAGTTCCAGAGGCAGGCGGCTGATCACCCCGTCGACCATCTCGCGTACTTGGTTGCGGTAGGCGCGGACGCGGTCCACCGTCGGCCAGTCGTAATGGGCCTCGTCAAGATCATCCCAGGACATCTCATCGACGCCCACCGCAAAGATCGACTCCAAAGCGGCATCGATGTGTCCGTCCAGCAGTCCGGCAACGCGAAATTTGTTGCTGTAAAAGGTTGCCGTATGCCCAAAATAAAAGATCAACGGATGCCGCAGGGGAATTGCCTTTCGGTACCAAGCATCCGCATCGCGCAGATGTGCAAACAGCGCTTCGTCCAGACTGAAGGTTTGGTGAAAGACGCGCCGGATCTCTTCCCGCTTTTCCTCCGGGTGCCGACCATCCAGCCGCAAGGGGTGAATACGTATTCCGCTCATGAAGACCCTCCCGATTCTGATATCAGAATACCACAAGATACCGTCCGGTCGGAAAACAAAAGCCCCGCCGGAGCGGGGCCAGGTTGGAACGGGATAAAATCAGACTCGGGCGGGCTGGGATGCTCCCTTCAAGGGCACGACTCGATCCTCAGCGCTGACCTCCTCCAGGGTTTTACCGCTGGGCTCGGGGATGAAGAAGATGGTAAGCAGGAGACCTGCGAGGGCGAAGAAGAAGGTGATCATCAGCGTGCCATGCAGCCCAAAGTCATGCAGCAGGACCGGGAAGATGAAAGCACCGATGAAGGCGCCGACCTTGGCGGTACCCGCCGACAGGCCGTGTCCGGTGGTACGCAGATTGACCGGAAAGACCTCGCCGGCAATGACAAAGGTGGTGGTGTTGGGACCGTACTCGGCAAAGAAGTAAGACAAGCCATAGATCACCAGGAATACGCCGATACTGGCGGAAATTACCGGAAACGCGCCAATCAGCAAAAACATCAGCCCCATCATGAAAAAGCCGAGCATCTGCAGGGTTTTGTGACCGATGCGGTCGATGGTAAAGGCGGCCAGAAAATAGCCGGGCACGGCGGCGACTGCAAAGACGATCAGGCTCAGGGCGGTACTTTGCATGACATCGGCATGAGGCGCCAGACGATGCATGATCATCGGGGTCGAGATGGTGTTACCGTAGTAGGCATAGTCAAAGACAAACCAACTACCGGCGGTGCCGAGCAGGGTTAAGAGGTACTTGGACAGGGGCTGCTTGACGATTTTCGTCTCTGGTTTGCGCGCCGTGGCGGTGCCCAGACTGAACGACGCCAGCTCCCGTGCCGCTGCCTCGCCATCGCCCTTGACCCGCGCCAACCAGCGCGGGGATTCGGGCAGGGTCCGCCGGATATAGATCACCGCCAGGGCGGGCAAGGCCCCCAGGCCGAGCATCAGGCGCCACGCCAGCTCGTGGTTCATCCCCGCTGCCAGTAGGGTCAGGGCCACTACGGGACCGGTGACCAGGCCGATGGCCTGCGCCGAGAACACCAGGGAGACCATGCGTCCCCGTGACTTGCTATTGGCGTATTCCGACATCAGCACGGCCGACATTGGATAGTCGCCACCGATTCCCAGCCCCAGGATGACACGGGCGATGATCAGCACGGTGACGCTGGGGGCCACGGCCGATAGCAGCGCACCAATCACCATCAACAGGGCCTCCAGACCGTAGATCTTTTTGCGGCCGAGTTTGTCGGCGAGAATGCCGAAAACATAGGCACCGACGAAGGTGGCGATCAGGGAAATGGCTCCTACCAGGCCTACTTCGTCGGGGCTCAGATGCCACTGCTCTTTGATCAGCACCAGAGCGGTACCAATGATGAAGAGATCATAGGCGGAGGTGAAAAAGCCCATGGAAGATGCCCACATGGCCTTCAGATGAAAGGGACTGAACGTGGCGGTGTTGAGGGCGCTGGAAATATCTCCATCCACGACGCCGGTAGCGGTGTTGCTCATGCTGTGACCTCCTGCAGTTTGCGGCTATGTACAGATCAGAGCACAACTCTACACCTTATGTATGACACTATGATGAAGCTTTTATGACACTTTTATGACAGCTTACTTGCCGCCGACGTAACCAAGCTGTCGCCATGCCTCGAAGACAGCGACGGCGCAGGAGTTCGAAAGATTCAGGCTGCGCTGTCCTGGTCGCATGGGTAGGCGGAGAAGACGGTCTGGAGGAAATTCCGCGAGGACCGCGTCGGGCAGCCCCCGGGTTTCCGGACCAAAGAGAAAGACGTCCCCGGTGGCAAAGCGGGCCTCGGCAAAACTTCCTGCTGCCCCTTTGGTGCTGAAGGCAAAGATCCGCCGGTCATCCAATTGCGCGGCGCAGTCTGCCCAGCAGGCATGCCGCTGTACCTCAGCAAATTCATGGTAATCCAGGCCGGCGCGGCGCAGGCGGCGATCCTCCCAGGCAAAGCCCAAGGGCTCGATCAGATGCAGGCGTGCCCCGGTGTTGGCGCAGAGACGGATGACGTTGCCGGTGTTGGGAGGGATTTCGGGCTGATAGAGCGCCAATTCGATGAAGGATGTGCTCATAGTGCGCGCGCCAGAATCCACAGATCCACCCGCTGCACGCCCTGTGCTTTGAGGAGCTGCGCCAGCGCTTCTGCGGTACTCCCAGTGGTCATGACGTCATCGACCAAGGCTATGTGTGCCGGCAGTTTGCCACGTAGGGTAAAGGCGGACTGCAGGTTGGCGCGGCGTTGGTCGCGGCTACCGCCGACTTGGTGTGGAGTGTTACGAGTACGACGCAGGACATCGCGCAACGGAATCCGGTACGCACGCGCCCAGTGCCACGCCAATAAAGCCGCCTGATTGTAGCCGCGTTCAGCCAGGCGGGCCGAGTGGGCAGGTACCGGCAACAACGCGTCGGGGCGCGCCGGCAGGCTTTCCGTGGTCCAGGTTCGTAGCCAGGCCTGGGCGAGCGGGCGGGTCCAGTCCAGCCCGGCATGAAATTTCCAGGCGCTGATGGCCGTGGCCAACGGATGGGTATAGACGAAGGGGCAAAAGGTGTAATCGTAGCTGGGTGCCTCGATACTGCAGACTGGACAGTCGCCATCGGCATTGACGGGCAGGGCGCACCAGCTACAGCGGTCGGCGGGCAGTCGGGGTAGTTCGCGATGGCAATCGTCACAGATTGCGGCTCCGGGCGCCGAGCAGAAACGGCAACTTTCCGGCAGGAGCCAAGAGACGAAACGTCCCGGTGCCTCGCGCCAAATCTCTCGCCTCGGTAACCCGAATGGTATTGCTAGCAAGCTGCTATCCCCTCTGCTCAGGCAGCATTGTCAACATTGCCTGACGCATTGACAAGGCGCGCCCGGCTCCCCTATACCGTGCCCATGACGATAGCCAGCACCCTGCTCTGCGATTGGGAGGCAGCCCTCGCGGCCCGCGCCGAGGCGGGACTTCTCCGCCAGACGGAAGTCCTGCAGCCGCTGCCGGGGCCGCGCCCCTTCTACCGCGACCGTGCTGGCCAGACCCTGCTTTCCTTTGCCAGTAATGACTATCTCGGCCTCGCACGGCATCCCGCCTTGCGAGAGGCGGCCAGTGCGAGCTTTGCCAGTGGCGAGTACGGAACCGGCGCCGCGCCCCTGCTTGGTGGTATGCGGGCGGAGCACGAGGCCCTGGCGCAAGCCTTGGCCGATTGGCTGGGGGAGGAAGACGTCCTGCTCTTTGGCTCGGGCTACCTGGCCAACCTCGGCATACTGAGTGGGCTGGTCGAGGCGCGCGACCTGCTCCTCCTCGACCGCCTTGCCCATGCCTCCCTCATCGACGGCGCGCGACTTAGCGGTGCCCGCCTGCAACGCTTTCGCCACAACGACCTCGCGCATCTGGAAACGCTGCTGCAAAAGCCGCGCCGCGGCCGGGCCTGGATCGTCAGCGAAGGGGTGTTCAGTATGGATGGAGATTTGGCCCGGCTACCGGAATTGTCGGCCCTCGCCGCGCGTTATGACGCCGGTCTGCTGCTGGACGAGGCGCATGCCTTTGGTGTTTTAGGCGCGCAGGGGCAGGGTAGTCTGGCGCACTGGGGCTTGCCAGACGGGGCGGTGACCCTGCGCGTGGGCACTCTCGGCAAGGCCTTTGGCAGTTATGGTGCCTTTGTTGCCGGTCCCCGCAGCCTGACGCGCTGGTTGCAGCAGGCAGCCCGTAGCTATCTCTTTCATACCGCGCTGCCGGCGAACGTCGCCGCGGCCAGTCGCGCCGCCCTCGATCTACTGCGCGAGGGAGAGGGGCTACGTCAGCATCTACAGGAGCTCCGCAATACCCTGCAGGCCGGTTTGCAGGGGTGGCCTTATCTGCCTAGCCAGACGCCTATCCAGGGGCTGATTCTGGGTAGCAACGCAGCGGCCTTGGGGGTGGCCGCTGCTTTGCGCAGTGCGGGCATCTACTGTCCGGCGGTACGACCGCCGACCGTGCCCGCGGGGCGGGCTCGACTACGCATCAGTCTCAGCGCCGCCCACAACCAAGACGACATCCAGCGCCTGCTCTGTGCCTTACAGCCTGTAGCGGGGGGCGATTGATGCGCCAACGTCCGCATCTCGTCCTGTTGCATGGCTGGGGTATGGAAGGGCGGGTCTTCTCGCCCTGGCTGCAAATGCTGGAGCAGGATTTTCACGTGCATAGCTGGGAGCTTCCGGGACACGGCGAGCGTCCCTGCCCGGCGGCAGGCTGGCAATGGGAAACGGAGCTCGATAACTTGCACCAGCGGCTGGTGGCAGTGTCCGCAGCTCCCATTCTCCTGGGCTGGTCGCTGGGTGGATTGCTTGCCCTGGCCCTGGCCTTGCGTGAAGACCTGCGTTTGACAGGATTGGTGTTGGTCGCCACTTCCCCCTGTTTTGTCGCACGCCCCGACTGGCCAGCGGGAATCGCAGCGCAAACCCTCGACGACTTCGCCCGAGAACTCACGCGCGATGCCCAGGGGCTGCGGCGACGTTTTTTTGCCCTGCAGACCCTGGGGGATCCTGCCGCCCGCACCCGTATGCTGCAGATCGACGACTGGCCCTTGCCAGATCGCGACTGTTTGCAAGCAGGTTTGGGATTTCTGCGGGATATCGATCTGCGTCCTTCCCTACATGCTCTTCCCTACCCGGTGTTGCTCTTGCAGGGGGATGCCGACCGGATTGTGCTGCCGGCAGCGGCGGAGGCTCTGCAGCAGGCCCTGCCGGGGAGCGTGCTGCGCCTGCTGCACTGTGGCCACGCCCCCTTCCTCAGCCAGCCTACGGCCTGCTCCCAGGCCCTGCGAGAAGTCTTTCTCAGATGCCCCTGAACAAACGCCTCATCCGCCGTCATTTCGCCCACGCTGCAGCAGACTATGAGGCACTGGCCACCCTGCAGAATCAGGTTGGGCAGGAAATGATCGAACGTCTGGATTTGCTGAAGATCGACCCGCAGGTGCTACTCGACCTGGGTGCCGGGACGGGGTTGCAGAGTCGGCGTCTGAATCGTCGCTTTCCACGTGCCCGGGTGCTCGCCGTCGATCTGGCACTACCCATGCTGCAAGAAGCGCGCCGCCGCAAATCCTGGCGCCAACGGCAGTGGTATCTGCAGGCCGATGCGGAACGGTTGCCCCTGCGCGATCAGTCGTTGCAAATGGTGTTTTCGAATTTTGTCCTGCAATGGCTGCCCGACCCCTTGCCCGCCTTGCGCGAGCTGCGGCGGGTGCTCCAACCGGAGGGGCTTATACTCTGCAGCTCGCTGGGGCCCGATAGTCTACGCGAGCTGCGACAGGCCTTCTGTGCCGTGGATGATGAGCCGCATGTGCATGATTTCTTGGATATGCACGACCTTGGGGATGCCATGGTGCAGGCCGGTTTCGCCGACCCGGTGCTCGATGTCGAACGCTACGAACTACACTACGACGATCTGGATACTCTGCTGCGTGATCTGCGCGGTATTGGCGCAGGTAACTCCCAGCCTCGTCGGGGGCTTTTTACGCCGCGGAAGTTGCAACGCCTGCGTAGCGCTTACGAGGAATTTCGTACGCCAGACGGTAAACTGCCTTTGCAGTACGAGGTAGTCCATGCTCATGCTTGGCGGGCTGCCGATCGGCCGTCAGGAGAGTTGCAACCCCTTCAATTCGTGCCGCGCAGGCGCAGCTGATGGCGCAGGGATATTTCATTACCGGTACGGATACGGAAGTCGGCAAGACCCACGTCACGGCAGCTCTCGCCCGTGCCTTTGCCGCGCGCGGCTTGACAGTGGCGGCGCTCAAACCCTACGCCTCGGGCCAGGAGGCCGACGGTACCTGGATCGATATCGAGCAGTTGCGCGCTGCCAGTCATCCACCCTTGGCGCCGAATGAGTGTAATCTCTATCGTTTCGCTCCGCCCATCGCGCCGCATTGGGCGGCGCAGCTGGCGGGGCAGAACATGGATCGCAAACGGTTGGCCGCCTTCGTGCAGGCCCGTGCACAGCAGGTTGATCGCCTCCTCGTGGAAGGGGCAGGGGGGCTACTCGTGCCCCTGGGCCCCGGCTGGGATACCCTGGACTGGGTCGAGGAACTTGAGTTGCCGTTGATTCTGGTGGTTGGCTTGCGCCTGGGTGCCATCAATCATGCCCGTCTCAGCGAGGCTGTCATCCTGCAGCGCGGGGTACCGTATGCGGGATGGATCGCAAACCACTGCCAGGAACAAGTCGCTGCCGGCACCCTCGAGACCCTGCAGGAGCTGATGCTCGGCAACTGTCTCGGTAGATTGCCTTTTCTTGCTACGGAGATCGATGGCATCGAGCTTCCGTAATGCTCAGGATCTGTTTACACTCTTTTCAATATAAAAAGCGCATTGCAGGCGTCCATATGCCGCAAAAAGTACAGAGATGGGAGCGTGTGGGATGGTGTGGATCAAGACGTTGGCATGGTTGTTGCTAAGTGCTTTCCTGATAACGGTAGGGATGGTCTTAGTGACCTCCCTGGCATTGTTGCCGTTTTCCGGCAGTGACATCTCCTCTTCGCTGAGCACCTTGCTCCCATGGCTGCCGCTGCTTGTTTTTGGATTGAGCCTGACCGGCGCCCTGTTTTTTGGATTGCTTACACCTTTGGTGGTCCAGCGCGGATTGAACTTGCAGCGCTTGGGTGCGACGCCCAGAGAGCAACTCGCGACTACTGTCGCCAATGAACTTGCACAACGCCTGGGAATGCCGGCGCCACAGCTTTATCAGTTTTCCGCCGCAGTTCCCAACGCCTTTGTCCTTGGCATGGGTCGGCAACATGCTTGGCTGGTCTTGTCTTCCGGCCTCCTGCAATCGGCTTCCGATGCGGAACTGCGTGCCGCCATCGCGCATGAAATGGCGCATGTGTACTTCGGAGATATGTCGAGTATGCAGCTTTTACTGGGCACGAGTATTGTTGTGGCCTTTGCGGTGGCACAGATTCTGACCATGCTCTTTCATACCCCCCAGCAATCGCGCTCCATTTTGCTGAGCGCGCTGCAAGTCGTCATTTTTCTGTTTGCGCTGCTCCCCATCGCCTGGTTTTCCCGGCGGCGGGAATATGCGGCGGATCATTTCGCCGCCGAGCAGTATGGGGCGGCAGGGATGATTTCGCTGCTGCGCCGACGGGCGTCTGCCAATACTCAGGATGACTGTTGCGGACCTCTGGCAGCGTTGGCCACCTTTGGTGAGAGTGGAGGAATTCTGGCCGGACATCCGACGCTGGAACAACGGATCGCCGCCCTGCAACGGAAATATCTGGCGCTGAAGTGGGAAAGCTAGTACCGCGTGTGCCTCTGCGCGGCAGCGACAAGCTGGGCATCCCGCGCGTCGGTAATTCGGATCATCGGCGTCGGCTATTGGCGCAAAGAAAAGACTAGTTATGAGTGCGAAAATCAAATACAGCGATGAACCCCTTGCCAAGATTCAGGTGCTTCCTGACTTCCTTCCTTCGCCAGTCGAATTGGCGTTTCGTGAAGAGCGCATCCCCTTTAACTATTAACCAGGCCCTTAAATATCTAACATCGCATAGCGTGCGGCGGGGTGGTGGAAATAGCGTGCGACTTTCTCGGGCATTTGGCGTAGCCCGTTCATGAAAGTTGTTGCCTTCTCCAGCAAGCTTTGGGTATTCGTGCTCATGGGGCCTGTACGTAAGGCGGTTTTGAAATCGCGATTGAGATACTCGTCGGGGTTGGACTCTGGCGCATAGGGCGGCAGGAATACGAGCTCAATGCGGTCCTGCTTGTCGGCC